>NZ_JBSREH010000002.1:0-257852 GCF_055145905.1 Modicisalibacter sp.
GGCAGAGATGCATTCGGCGGTTGAGACGGAATCGGAGGTCAAAAAATGCTCGCTGACGGCGATAGGGAAAGTGTCGACGCCGGCATCACGGATTCAGGTCCATGAGAACCTTGTTCATCGCCCTTCTGGCAGCCGCCCTCGCCTCACCGGTACTTGCGCAGGATCAGGACCGGGATCGCGATCAGGACCGCATTCACAAGACCGACGCCACCCAGGACCAGGATCAGCTTCGTGATCGTGACCAGACCCGGCTACAGGATCGCGACCCGGACGGGCAGTCGATCTATGGCTGGCAGATCATGTCCCGCGAGGAACGCCAGCAGTACCAGCAGCAGATGCATGACGCCCAGGGCGCTACGGAGCGGCAACGTCTTCGCGAAGAACATCACCGGCTGATGCAGGAACGCGCCAGGAAACAGGGCGTCACGCTGCCCGAGCCGCAGGGCAAGGGCTGGAGCAAAGGCCAGAATCACGGAGCCGACAAGGGGGGCATGGGCCACGATGGCGGCATGAATGGCGCGGGAGACAGCGGCCATGGCGGCGGCATGAATGGCGGAGGCGACAACGGACACGGAGGCGGCAATCACGACTGATTGCCACATGTTGCGTCCGGCCGCCGATACGGCCGGACGCGATGCACCTTTCGCTGAACGCGCTCAGGCCGACGTCGTCGCCTGTCGTTCCGCCCGGGCCGCGCGGTGGGCGTGCAGCTTGCGATAGCTCTCGATCAGCCGCTGGTGCCGGTCGATGCCCTCCAGCCCCAGGCTGGTGGGCGTCAGGCCGTGGAAGCGGACCTCGCCGGTCACCGAACCGATCACGGCATCCAGGGTCTCCTCGCCGAACATGCGCCCGAGGTTGCGGCGGAAGTCATCCAGCTCGAGCTCGTCGTCGAGCACGATCTCCAGCACCGCCTGCATGGCACGGTAGAACCGCTCGCGCTCGAGGGTGTTGTCATTGAACTGCAGGAACATCTCGACGCGCTCCAGCGCCGCCTCGTGCTGCCCCAGCGCCAGCTCGATCAGCAGCTTGAGCTCGAGGATGGTCAGCTCGGACCACACGGTATTGTCGTCGAACTCGATGCCGATCAGCGTGACGATCTTCATCTGCTCGTCGAGCTGGCTCTCCTCCAGCCGCTCGAGCAGATCGGCCAGCCGATCGTCGTCCAGGGCGTGCAGGCCGAGAATGTCCTCGCGGAAGGTCAGGGCCATGTTGGTGTTGTCCCACACCAGGTCCTCCACCGGGTACACCTCGGAATAGCCCGGCACCAGGATGCGGCACACCGGCGCGCCCAGGTCCTCGTGGACCATCACGTAAGCCTCGAGTCCCTGCTCGGCCAGCAGGCCGTAGAGCCGTTCGGCCTCCGCCTCGGTGCTGCCGGAAAAGTCCCACTCGCGGAACGCGTAGTCGGCGCGGTCGCTGAAGAAGCGCCAGGAAATCACCCCGGACGAGTCGATGAAGTGCTCGACGAAGTTGTTCGGCTCGGTGACCGCCAGCGAGCTGAAGGTGGGCGGCGGCAGGTCGTCCATGCCCTCGAAGCTGCGCCCCTGCAGCAGCTCGGTGAGGCTGCGCTCCAGCGCCACTTCAAAGGAAGGATGCGCGCCGAACGAGGCGAAGACGCCGCCGGTACGCGGGTTCATCAGCGTCACGCACATCACCGGATAGCGCCCGCCCAGCGAGGCATCCTTGACCAGCACCGGGAAGCCCCGGGCCTCGAGCGCGGCGACGCCCTCCTGGATGCCGGGATATTTCGCCAGCACGGACTCGGGCACATCGGGCAGCGCGAGTTCCTGCTCGATGATCTCGCGCTTCACCGCCCGCTCGAAGATCTCGGAAAGACACTGCACCTCGGCTTCGGCCAGGGTGTTGCCGGCGCTCATGCCATTGCTGAGGTAGAGGTTCTCGATCAGGTTGGAGGGGAAGTACACCGTCTCGCCATCCGAGCGGCGCACGAACGGCAGCGAGACGATGCCCCGCTCCACCCGGCCGGAGTTGGTGTCGATCAGGTGCGAGCCGCGCAGCTCGCCGTCCGGATCGTAGATCGCCCGGCAGTGGTCGTCGAGGATGCCGTCCGGCAGCTCGTCGTTCGGCCCCGGCTGGAACCACCTCTCGTTCGGGTAGTGAACGAAGTGGCTGTCGGCGATGGCCTCGCCGAAGAACTGGTCGTTGTAGAAGAAGTTGCAGGAAAGGCGCTCGATGAACTCGCCCAGCGCCGAGCACAGCGCGGCTTCCTTGGTGGCGCCCTTGCCGTTGGTGAAGCACATGTTGGAGTGGGCATCACGGATGTGCAGCGACCAGACGTTGGGCACGATGTTGCGCCACGAGGCGATCTCGATCTTCATGCCCAGCTCCTCGAGGATGCCGGTCATGTTGGCGATGGTCCGCTCCAGCGGCAGGTCCTTGCCCTCGATCCAGGTCTCGTCGCCCTCGACGGTGCCGCCCATCAGCAGCGCCTGGGCGTCCTCGTCGATGTTGTCGACCACCTCGATCTGGAACTCGGGGTTGTTCTGGATCACCCGCTTGACCGAGCAGCGCTCGATGGAGCGCAGGATGCCGGTGCGGTCCTTCTCGGACAGGTCGTTGGGCAGCTCGACCTGGATGCGGAAGATCTGGTTGTAGCGGTTCTCCGGGTCGACGATGTTGTTCTGCGACAGCCGGATATTCTCGGTGGGGATGTCCCGCGCGTTGCAGTACACCCGCACGAAGTAGGCGGCGCACAGTGCCGACGAGGCCAGGAAGTAGTCGAACGGCCCCGGCGCGGAGCCGTCGCCCTTGTAGCGGATCGGCTGGTCGGTGATGACACTGAAATCGTCGAACTTCGCTTCCTGACGCAGGTTTTCGAGGTAATTGACCTTGATTTCCATGAAAAAAGCCGGATTGGTGACTGGAGGCGCCCGCAGGCGAATGGGCGCCATTATCCAGTTTTTCGGGGGTGTCGTCTTGGGCCGGTGGTTGAAAAATCGCCAATCCCGGCGGGCACCGCCCGGCGGGGAGCGGGCCTCGGCCACGGGCCCCGCCAAGTGCTTGATTCCCATCCCTCCCCTTGAGCGTGACACCGCCATAACGCCTACACTGGAACCTTCACGCCCCGCGGCCGCCCACGGGGTCGAGACTCGAGAAGAGGAGGTTTCGCATGGCACTCACGCCATCCAACATGATCGATCTGGGCTCGCCGATGCCGGCCTTCCGGCTGCCGGATGCCGAGGGCGAGGAAGTCGCCAGCGACGAGCTGGCCGGCCAGCCGGTACTGGTGGCCTTCATCTGCAACCACTGCCCGTTCGTCAAGCACATCGCCGACGCTTTCTCCGCGTTCGGCCGCGAGTATCAGGAACGCGGTCTCGCGGTGGTGGCGATCAACAGCAACGACTTCCACAGCCAGCCGGACGACAGCCCGGCGAAGATGTGCGAGGAGATCCGCCACCGGGAATACACCTTCCCCTACCTGGTGGACGAGAGCCAGGAAGTGGCGTGCGCCTTCGGTGCCGCCTGCACGCCGGACTTCTTTCTTTTCGACCGCGAGCACAAGCTGGCCTACCGCGGCCAGTTCGATGACAGCCGCCCGAGCAAGGACACGCCGGTGACCGGCAAGGATCTGCGGGCCGCGGCGGACGCGGTGCTGGCCGGACGCACACCGGACGAAAATCAGGTGCCGGCGATCGGCTGCAACATCAAGTGGAAGTGATCGACGCCGGGCGTGACGCCTATAGCGAACCAGAGGCGTCATGCGTCCGGCATCAGTCAAATGCGCCGACTCGCCGCCGGTCGCTGGACTACGCTCGTTGACAGACCCCGGCATCCGAGGCGGCACCCATGTCCCGACGCATCCTCATCCTCCAGGGCCACCCCGACGCCAGCGAACCGCACCTGTGCCATGCGCTGGCGCAGCACTATCTGGAAGGCGCGGAAGCGACCGGGCACAGCGTGCGCGTGATCGATGTCGGCACGCTGGACTTTCCACTGCTGCGCAGCCGCCGTGCCTGGGAAAATGAACCGCTGCCGGAGGCGCTGCGCGAAGCACAGACCGCCATCGCCTGGGCCGAGCATCTCGTGCTGTTCTTTCCGCTGTGGCTGGGCGACATGCCGGCGCTGTTCAAGGGCTTCCTCGAGCAGGTGGCCCGCCCGGGGTTCGCCTTCACGCCCGGCGCCACGTCACCGTTCGCGGCCAAGGGGCTATCGGGGCGCTCGGCCCGGGTCGTGGTGACCATGGGCATGCCGGCACTGGTCTATGAACACTTCTATCGCGCCCACAGCGTCAAATCGCTGGAACGCAACATTCTCGGTTTCGTGGGCATCGCCCCGATCGAGGCCACCCTCATCGGCCAGGTCGAGTCGCTCGGCGAACGCGCCCTGCGCGCCTGGTTCGAACGCCTGCACGAGATGGGCCGCTGGGCACGCTGACTTGCCGGACCGCACGCTCCTCTTCCTGTGGCCACACTCGATCAACAGCCCCGCCAGGTGCCCCGTGGCGCATCGCTCTGGGTGACGCCACTCAATCGTGCGCACCGCATACCGGAAAGCCGCTCTCCGCGCAGATCGCCTCGAAGGCCCCGGCGTCCCTTTCGTTGAAGAAGCACAGAATCACCTCAAGCGCATCCCCGGACGGCGCCTCGGCCAGCACGTCGAGCACCACGCGGGCCGCCTCGTCGAACGGATAGCCATAGGCCCCGGTAGAGATCGCCGGGAAGGCAATGCTGCGGCAGTCATGATCGTCGGCCAGTGCCAGGGCGTTGCGGTAGCAGTTGGCGAGCAGGTGCGACTTGTCCTTCGTCTTCGCATAGACCGGGCCGACAGTATGGATGACGTAACGCGCCGGCAGGTTGAAGCCGCCGGTCAACGCCACTTCGCCATCCGGCAGGCCATCGGGCCAGTCGGTTTCGCGCAGGCGCCGACAGGCCTGCTTGAGTTCGGGGCCGGCGGCCCGGTGGATGGCGCCGTCCACGCCGCCACCCCCCATCAGCGAGTGGTTAGCGGCATTGACAATGGCATCCACCTCGAGCCGGGTGATGTCGCCCGTTGTCACGCGGACGCGGCATTCGCTGGACATCGATGTCATGGTTCCTCCCTGGTGTTCACGTCACTTGCTCGAGCCACTGCTTGAGCTGCGGCCCCGGCAGCGCGCCGGACTGGCGGGCGATTTCGCGCCCCTCGCGAAAGACGATCAGCGTGGGAATGCTGCGGATGCCGAAGCGCCCGGCCAGCCGTGGCTGAGCCTCGGTATCGAGCTTGGCGAAGCGCAGGCGTGGCTCGAGCGCCTCTGCGGTCTGCGCGAAGACCGGCGCCATCATCTTGCAGGGGCCGCACCAGGCGGCCCAGAAGTCCACCACCACGGGCAGCTCGCTGCGCTCGACCAGCGCCGAATAGTTCTCTTCGGTGAGTTCCACGACCTCGCCCGTGAACAGGCGTCGCTTGCAGCGACCGCACTGGGGGCCGTCGCCCAGCCGTCCGGCTGTCACGCGGTTGATCGCCAGGCAGTGAGGACAGGCCAGCTGAATCACATCGGTCATTGCCGTCTCCCGAATCGGTATCCATTCCCAGATATGGCGCGAAAATCCGCTTCGATCAAGGGCTACGCACCACTTCCCTGCATCATCGGTGACCAGTAGCATCGTTTTTCCGTTCGTTACCGCCTGGAGAAGAACAATGCCTCGACAACGCCTGGGATTCGTGGGAATCGGTCTCATGGGAGATCCGATGGTACGCCGCCTGCTGGAGGCCGGCTTCGCGGTGAGTGTCTGGAACCGGACGCCGGCCAAGGCCGAGGCGCTGTCCGCGGACGGTGCCGACGTGGCCGCCACGCTGGGGGAACTGGTCGACGGCGTGGATGTAGTGATGCTGTGCTTGGCCAACACCGCCGTCGTCGAGGACGTGGTATTCGGCGAAGACGGCGTGGCAGCCCGCGCCCGGGCCGACCAGACCCTGATCGACTTCTCCAGCAGTGACCCGCAGGCGACCCGCGAGTTCGCCCGCCGCCTGAACGAGATCTGCGGCACGGCCTGGGTCGACGCCCCGGTCTCGGGCGGCGTGGCCGGCGCCGAGGCCGGCACCCTGGCCATCATGTGCGGCGGCGATGCCGGGCGCATCGAGTCCCTGGCACCGGTGTTCGACCCGCTCGCCGCCCGGGTGACACGCATGGGACCGGTGGGCAGCGGGCAGGTCACCAAGGTCTGCAACCAGATGATCGTCGGCTGCAACGCACTGGTCGTCGCCGAAATGATGGCCCTGGCCCGCGCCAGCGGCGTCGATGCCGAGCGCCTCCCCGAGGCGCTGGCCGGCGGCTTCGCGGACTCGACGCCGTTTCGCATCCTGGCCCCGCGCATGGCCGCCGGGACCTTCGAAGCACCGGCCTGGCACGTGCGCACCCTGCTCAAGGACCTGGACATGGCCGTCGAGCAGGGCCGCCGCTGCGCCAGTGCCACGCCGATGACCGGCCTGGCCGATCAGCTGCTGCGCCAGCATGCCGGCCAGGGCTTTGCCGATGCCGACCCGGCGACGTTGATTCTGCGTTATGCCGGGGGCTCGCCTGCCACCGAAAGCGCGTCATAATACGCGTCGTCATGTCACACGTGATCTTCCTCTCACGGCCGGCCTGTGGTCTCCCGCGGCGCCGGTCGCGGGAGTAGAATTTCCCTGAACCCTCCCAAGCGAGACGTGATGCCTGACCGTCGACAACGCCTGCCCCTTCGCCTGCTGAGCACTTTCGGCAGCCTGTTCCTGCTTGGCGGAACGGGGCTGTGGCTGCTGGCCCGTGCCGAGGATCTGCCGCGCTTCGATGCCCTGATCGTGCACTATCGTCCCGAGCTGCTCGTGCTGCTGCTGATTGCCTTTCTGGTGCTCAGCCTGCTGGCGATACGCCGCCAGCTCATTCGCCCGCTCAATGAGCTGGTCGCCTACGTGCGGGCCCAGCAGACGGGGAGCCCGGAATCGCCGCCCAGCCACCTGTACCGGCGCCGCGACGATATCGGCTATCTCGCCCGGGAAATCGCCAAGCTGCTCCACGCCCTGCATGACAAGAACCAGCAGCTCCACGCCCAGACCCTCAACGACCCCCTGACCGGCCTGGGCAACCGCCGGCTGCTGGAACAGCGCCTGGAGATCGCCCTGCCGCTGAGCCGGCGCCGCATGACCCCGCTGTCGGCCTTGATGATCGATGTCGACCACTTCAAGCAGTACAACGACCATTACGGCCACCCGGCGGGCGACGAATGCCTCAGGGAAATCGCCAATGTCCTGCGCGACACCTTCCGGCGCGAGACCGACATCGTGGTGCGCCTGGGCGGCGAGGAATTCCTGGTGGTCCTGCTCGACAACCAGCTCGACGAGGCCACTCGGCTCGCCGAGGGCATGCGCAGCATGCTGCAGGCCGTCGGCATCCCCCACGCCTGGTCGCCGACCGCGAAGGTGGTCACCGTCAGCATCGGCGTGGCCACCGCACCCCCCGGTACCCCGATCGATCTGGAGAGCCTGCTGGCCTGCGCCGACGAGGCGCTCTACGCCTGCAAGGCCGCCGGACGCAACTGCACCATCGG
Organism: Modicisalibacter sp.; assembly: GCF_055145905.1. Lineage (NCBI taxonomy): Bacteria > Pseudomonadati > Pseudomonadota > Gammaproteobacteria > Oceanospirillales > Halomonadaceae > Modicisalibacter > Modicisalibacter sp. Next base: position 7,524 of record NZ_JBSREH010000002.1, read on the forward strand.
CCGGCATGTCGGCGCCGGGATCAAGGAATCGGCCGAGATGACATCCTAGGGCGCACCGGCCATCGCCTTGCCGCCGCCGGTCGATCCCGCCTCACGCCCCGGTCGGGTACCGGTCGGGTAGTTCACCAGATTGTGAAAGCGCGCCCTCGTCGCGTGCGGATTGCGGTAGGCATGCGCCTGCGCCGCGTCGAGCCGGACGACGTCACCCGCCTGCGCCGACTGCCAGCGCCCGGCCTCGGCCACCTCGAGCGCGCCCTCGATCACGATCACATGCTCCACCACCCCCGGGCCATGCGGGCTCGATTCGCTGCAGGCACCGGGCTCCAGGTCGATGGCGAACATCTCCAGGCGCCAGCGCGGCTCGAAGGGAATCAGCACGCGCACGTGCATGCCGGCGCTGTCGCTGAACACCGCCCGCGGCTCGACCGGTGGCGCCGCGGCCTCCACCAGAAAGGCGGACAGCGGGACCTCGAAACCGGTCGCGATCTTCCACAGCGTGGCCACCGTGGGGCTCGATTCGCCCCGCTCGATCTGCCCCAGCATGGCCTTGCTGACACCGGTCGCGCCGGCGGCACGAGTCAGGCTCCAGCCCCGCGCCTGGCGCAGGGTCTTCAACGTCGCCGCGATGTGGGGGGTCGGATCGGACACGTGAAACTCCTCGTCGGTCGGTACCCGTGGGCTGTCATTGTACGCGATGGCGCACGATGCTATCGTCGCCGCACCGTGCGTTATAGCGCACAAGTGAACGCTGGAGACACCCATGCCTGTCCCTTCCGTGCTGCGTGACCTCTCCCCGTCGGCACTCGTCGCCGGCTTCGTGGCGGTCCTGGTCGGCTATACCAGCTCGGCGGTGATCATCTTCCAGGCGGCAGAAGCTGCCGGCGCCGGCCCGGCGCAGATCGGCGCCTGGCTGAGCATGCTGGGACTGGGTATGGGCGTTACCTCTCTGGGCCTGTCGCTCTACTATCGCCAGCCAATACTCACCGCCTGGTCGACCCCCGGCGCGGCTCTGCTCGCCACCAGTCTGCCCGGCTACAGCCTGCCCGAGGCAATCGGCGTGTTCCTGTTCTCGGCCGCGCTGGTGCTGCTCTGCGGAGTCACCGGGCTGTTCGCACGTCTCATGCAGCGCATTCCGCCGTCGATCGCCGCGGCCATGCTGGCCGGCGTATTGCTGCGTTTCGGGATCGATGCCTTCGCCGCCCTGCGCGTCGACTTTCCGCTGGTCGGGGCGATGTGCGCCGCCTACCTGATCGGCAAGCGCTGGCTGCCCCGTTACACTATCCTGCTGGTACTGGCGGTCGGCCTGGGGGTGGCCTGGGCCGCCGGCGATATCGAGACACAGCGCACCGCACTGCGCTTCGTCGCGCCGACATTCATCATGCCGGCGTTCTCGCCGGCGGCACTGATCGGCGTGGGGATCCCGCTGTTCGTGGTCAGCATGGCCTCGCAGAACGCCCCGGGTGTGGCGACCCTGCGCGCCGCGGGCTACACCGCGCCGGTCTCGCCACTGATGATCTGGACCGGGCTCGCCACCCTGGTGCTGGCGCCGTTCGGCGGCTTCTCGGTGTGCCTGGCGGCGATCACCGCGGCAATCTGCATGGGGCCGGAGGCGCACCCCGACCCGGCACGGCGCTACACGGCCGCCGCCGCCGCGGGGGGATTCTACCTGCTCGCCGGGGTGTTCGGCGGCTCGATCGGCACGCTGTTCGACGCCCTGCCCCAGCCGCTGATCGCCGCCGTCGCCGGCCTCGCCCTGCTCTCGACGATCGGCAACAGCCTGCACCAGGCACTGGACGACGCCAGTGAACGCGAGGCGGCGGTGGTGACCTTCCTGCTGACCGCCTCCGGCGTCACGCTGCTGGGTGTGGGCGCGGCGTTCTGGGGGCTGCTGGGGGGCTTGGCGGTACTCGCCCTGCACCGGCGGCCCCGAGCGGCGAACCGAGAGGAGGCGAGCAGCGATGCGGAACCCACCGAAGATGGCGCCGTTCAGCGCGGCTAGCCGGTCTCCCGAGACTCTTGCCGTCCACCGGAAGCTGCTCAGGCCGTGCGCCGCGACGTCTCGTCGTCGGGAATCACGTCGACCGCCACGTCGAGCGTATGCTCGCCACCGCCGCTCATCACCCCGTTGAGCGGCGGCACGTCGGCATAGTCGCGCCCCCAGCCGACGACGATGTGCTGCTCGCCGGGCACGCTGCCGTTGGTGGGGTCGATTTCCAGCCAGCCCCAGCCCGGCAGGAATACCGCCAGCCAGGCGTGCGACGCGTCGGCGCCCACCAGTCTGGCCTGCCCGGGCGGCGGCAGCGTTTCCAGGTAGCCGCTGACATAGCGTGCCGCCAGCCCCTGCGAGCGCAGGCAGCCGATCGCCAGATGAGCGAAGTCCTGGCAGACGCCGCGCCGCTCGTCGAGCACGTCCATGAGCGGCGTGGCCAGCGTGGTGAACGTCGCGTCGTAGGTGAAGTCCTCGTGGATTCGGCGATTCAGGTCGATCACCGCGTCGAGCAGCGAGCGCCCGGCCGGGAAGCTGGGTGCGGCGTACCCCGCCAGCCGCGGATGCCGGCGGATGAACGGTGAATCGAGGCGGAACTGGCGAGCCTGCAGGCAGCGGCGCTCGGCGGCCCGGGCGAGAGCGTCGCGGCAATCCTGCCAGTCGCCGGCCATCACCGTCGGCAGTGGCGGTCGCGACAGGGTCTCGAGCCGGGTCCGCACGGTGACCTCGAGGCTCGAGTGGATATCCTGGATCGCGAAGTACATCACCCGGTTGCCGAAGAAGTCACTGCGCTCGCTGCGCACCGCCGGGCGCGGATCGATATCCACCTGCGAGTCCTCGCAGCGCTGCCAGGGCAGCTCGCGCGGGAGCATGCGCGCCTCGTTGTGGCATAGCGTCACCGGTGCGCTGTAGGTGTAGCGGGTGGTGTGGCGCAAACGGTAGATCACGGCTGCACCTGCATCCTGATCAGCTGGCGCGGCGCCTCGACGTGGCTGAAGTGGCTGTGGGCGATGGCGTCGGAGAGCTTCTCCAGCGGCTCGAGCAGCGCCTCGAACAGCGCCGCCAGGGCCTCGCGGGCCTCGGCCGACTCGTGGACATGAGAGAGCATGTCGATATCGGCCAGCTGCAGCGTGCTCGAGGCCTGGAGGATCAGCCGCTGCTCCCGGCGCCGATACGGCGTGCCCGATGCCTCGCTCTGTGGCAGGCGTTCGATCTGGCGACACAGCCGCTTGAGCATGTAGCCCACCGAACGCGGGTTGCCCTCGTCGAACAGCAGCAGATCGAGAATCGCCGTGGGATGCAGTTCGCTGCGGTAGCGCCGGCGATAGGCGGTGACGTTATCGGTGGTGGCCAGTACCACCTCCCACAGTGCCACGCCCGGCTCGCGGGCCTCGATCAGCGCCAGCTGCAGCAGCTCCAGGGTGTGCAGCACACGCTCGATGAAACGTCCGATATCCATGAAACGCCAGCCGAAGTGGTGCGGCATGGTCTCGTTGCATAGCCCGAAGAAGGCCGACAGCTGGGTGACGACCTCCTCGCAGGCGCGCCGTCCGGCGCTCGCCGAGGGCACCGGCGACAGCGCATTGATGTGGCGGCGCAGATGGTTGAGCACGCGCCAGGCGTCGTCTCCCAGATGGTCGCGCACCGCCCGGCAGTTGCGCAGCATCGGCTGGAAGCAGGCCGGCAGCCCCGCCGGCTGGTCGTCCTCGAGGAGCGTCAGCAGGGTCGCACGCAGGTCGCCGAAGCGTCGCTCGGCGGCGGCCGCCGCGGGCCACTTCAGCGTCAATGCCTCGAACAGGTCGGCGAGGCTGATGTCGGCATACTCCTGCTGGTCCTGCTCGAGCAGACGCAGCAGGGCCTCGCGCAACAGCCGCGCGCGCACGTCGAGACGCTCGCCGTAGCGTCCCAGCCAGAACAGGCTGTCGGCGACCCGGCTCGGCAGATCGACGCCATCGCGGGTGACCACGATCGGTCCGGCGGCCTGACGCAGCAGACTGACGTGCGGCTGCGGCTTCTCGGCCAGCACCCAGACATCCTTGACCACCTCGCTGGCCAGCGACGGCGTCCCGGGGCTGCCGACCCAGGCGAGCCCGCCCGGCATCGCCCGGTAGTCCCAGTCGCCGTCGCGCTCGCCCGGCTCGCGGGTCACGAAGGCACGCAGGTTGAACGGCGCGGGATGCAGGCGGTGCTCGGCATCGTCGTAGACCGGTGCGGTGGCGGGCATGATCGGCCGCTGGGCCACGTAGCGGGTCGGCCGCGCGATCACCGCCCTGCGCAGTGCCTGCGCCTGGTCCCGGCTCAGGCTCGACACCTCGACGAGCCGGGCGCCCGGCTCGATGCCGCGGACCACCAGGGCGTCGAACTCGGCGAGCACCGTCTCCAGCGAGGCCGGGTCGCCACACCACCAGCTTTCCGGGGAGGCCAGCGCGAGCGGCTCGCCGAGCAGGCGCTGGCAGAGCGCCGGCAGGTACGGCGCGAGCCCGGGATGCTCGAGCACGCTCACCCCCAGTGGATTGGACAGCGCGATGCCGCCGCTGCGCGCCGCCTGCACCAGGCCGGGCACGCCGATCAGCGAGTCGCCGCGCAGCTCCAGCGGATCGCACCAGGCATCCTCGAGCCGGCGCAGGATCACGTCGACCGGCTTGAGCCCGCCCAGGGTGCGCATCCACACCCGTTCGTCGCGCACCACCAGATCCAGGCTCTCGACCAGCGGGAGGTTCATGTAGTTGGCCAGGTAGGCATGCTCGAAGTAGCTGTCATTGTCCGGTCCTGGCGTCAGCAGCACCACGTGGGGCTGATCGCGATGCAGGGGCGACAGCGACGCCAGGGTGCGATGCTCGGCCTCGAGGAACCCGGCCAGGCGACGCAGCGGCGCCTCGCGATAGAGGTTGGGCATGGCGCGGGCAAGGATGATGCGGTTTTCCAGGGCGTAGCCGGCGCCCGACGGCGCCTGGACCCGGTCGGCGATCACCCGCCAGCGGCCCTCGGTGTCGAGCACCAGATCGATGCCGTGGAAGATCAGCCCCGACGGCGTGCCGGCAGGCTCGCCGGCAAGCTCGCCCCCCCGGTCGCAGGCCAGCAGAAAGCCGGGATGCTCGAAGATCAGTTCAGGCGGCAGCACGCCCTCGTCGATCAGCCGACGCGGCCCGTAGAGGTCGGCGAACAGCGCATCGAGCAGCCGGCTGCGCTGGGTCAGGCCGGCCTCGAGTTCGCGCCAGGTCGCGGGGTCGATCGCCAGCGGCAGCGGGTCGACCCGCCAGGTACGCAGGCGGCCGCGCGCGTCGTCGTGGACGTTGAAGGTGACGCCGTTCTCGTAGAGCAGGCGCTGGACCTCATCGGAGCGCTCGGCGAGCCCCGCCTCGCCGAGCGACGCCAGCGCCTCGAGCAGCCCGCGCCAGTGCGGGCGCAGGCGCCCTTCACTATCTAGCAGGACGTCATGGCCCGTGCCGAGGGGGTAATCGCCGAGGAACGCCTCGAGCGCCTGCGCCGTCTCGGGCGACAGCGGCGCATCGAGCGCGAGGGCATCGCGCAGTCGCGCGGCATCCGGCAGACCGGGAACATCGTGACCCAGCATCGAGAGAGGCCCGTGAGGTGATGAAAGCCGACGTCATGATACCGCGTTTGCCGTCCGGCAAAGCGTCGATCTACGCGCCGGCACGACGACATATGTCGTACCTCGACGCTCCCGGCTCCCGGCCCGGCCGTTCACGACCTGTGCCGCAGGTCCAGGGTCATGGGCATCTCCAGGCTTGGCGTCTCGGACGGTGCGCTCATGGTTCCCTGAGTATGGCCGTCGGCCCAGAAACGCGCCAGACGCCGCGCCTCGGCCTCGTTGGCGTTGATCGGAAAAGTCTCGTAATTGCGTCCGGCCGGGTGCGAGACATGATAGGTACAGCCGCCCACCGAGCGCGCATTCCAGGTATCGACGACGTCGAAGACCAGCGGCGCATGCACCGGAATCCGCGGATGCAGCGCCGACGGTGGTTGCCAGGCCCGAAAGCGCACCCCGGCGACCGCCTCGCCGACCCGGCCGGTGGCCGTCAGCGGCACCCGACGGCCGTTGCAGGTGACCGCGTAGCGATCGCCGCTCATGCCCTCGACGCGGACCTGCAGGCGTTCTACCGAGGAGTCGACATAGCGCGCGGTGCCGCCTCCGGCGCTCTCCTCGCCGAGCACGTGCCAGGGTTCGATCGCCTGGCGCAGCTCGAGCCGGACGTCGCGATAGGCCACGCGGCCGTGCACCGGGAAGCGGAATTCCAGGAACGGCGCGAACCATTCCGGCCGGAAGTCGAAACCATGACGCCGCAGATCGTCGAGCACGTCGCCGAGGTCATTCCACAGGCAGTGCGGGAGCAACCAGCGGTCGTGCAGCGCCGTACCCCAGCGCACCAGCTTGCCGCGATACGGGCGCTCCCAGCAGCGCGCCACCAGGGCACGGATCAGCAGCATCTGGATCAGGCTCATGCGGGCATGGGGCGGCATCTCGAAGGCGCGCAGCTCGACCAGCCCCAGGCGGCCGGTCTCGCTGTCCGGCGAATAGAGCTTGTCGATGCAGAACTCGGCGCGATGGGTGTTGCCGGTGATGTCGGTGAGCAGGTGGCGCAGCAGGCGATCGACCAGCCACGGCTGGGGCACCTCGCCCTCGGGCATCTGCGAGAGCGCGATCTCCAGCTCGTAGAGCGCCTCGTGGCGCGCTTCGTCGACTCGCGGCGCCTGGCTGGTGGGGCCGATGAACAGTCCCGAGAACAGGTACGACAGGCTGGGATGGTGCTGCCAGTAGGTGAGCAGGCTGCCCAGCAGGTCGGGACGGCGCAGGAACGGCGAATCGGCGGGCGTCGCGCCGCCCAGGGTGACGTGATTGCCGCCGCCGGTGCCGGTGTGACGGCCGTCGAGCATGAACTTCTCGGTGCCCAACCGGGCCTGCCGGGCCTCCTCGTAGAGGGTCTCGGTATGGGCGACCAGCGAGGGCCAGTCCTCGGCCGGCATGATGTTGACCTCGATCACCCCGGGGTCGGGGGTGATCAGGAACTTCGCCAGGCGCGGATCGGCCGGCGGCGGGTAGCCCTCGACGATCACCGGCATGGCAAGCTTGGCGGCGGTATCCTCGATGCTCGCCACCAGGTCGAGGTAGTGCTCGAGCCGCGTCAGCGGCGGCATGAACACGTGCACCCGGCCGTCGCGCGGCTCGACGCACAGACTGGTATGAATCACCGCGTCGTCGCGATCCTCGGCGGGCGGCGCCTGGTCCTGCCACGCCTCGCCGCCGGGCTCGTGGTGCAGGCCGTGGCCGGCATCGCCGGCCTGGCGCTCGCGCAGCTCGCTGTAGCGACGCATCACCTCGCCGTGGACATCGCCGAGCGCCTGGCGGAACTCGAACAGCGACTGCGGATGGGGCTGGTCCGGGCGCTCGACCCACGGCAGCGCGCTCAGCGGCAGGCGCAGGCCCATCGGCGAATCGCCGGGGATCAGATAGAGATGATCGCGCCTGAGCGGCCAGTGGCCGCTCTGCCAGGCATGGGCGCGCCCCCGGGCATGGCGCAGCGGCAGGGCGAAGCCGGTGGCCTCGCCCAGCCCCCGCTCGAGCAACTGGCCCAGCCGGCGCCGCTCCTCGTCATCATCGAGATCGTAGTCGCGCGGGTCGACGTTGACCGGCAGGGTGCGCTCGCGCCACAGGTAGTAGTAGGCGTCCTCGTAACCGGGGATCAGATGGCGGGGGTCGAGCCCCAGGCGCCGCGTCAGGGCCTCGGCGAAGCGCCGGGCGTCGTCGATCGTGTAGCGTCCCGCCTGGCGGTCGTCGGCGAGCAGCGCCTCGTCGCGCCACAGCGGCACGCCGTCGCGTCGCCAGTAGCAGGCCAGCGCCCAGCGCGGCAGCGACTCCCCCGGATACCACTTGCCCTGATGGGTGTGCAGCAGCCCGCCCGTGGCGAAGCGTCGGCGCAGGCGCTTGAGCAGGTCCCCGGCCAGCCGGCGCTTGTGGGGCCCCAGGGCGGCGGTGTTCCACTCCTCGCCGTCCATGTCGTCGATCGACACGAAGGTCGGCTCGCCGCCCAGGGTCAGGCGCACGTCGCCGGCCGCGAGACGCGCGTCGACGGCCTCGCCGAGCGCCATGATCTCGGCCCACTGCGTCTCGCTGTAGGGCCGGGTGACCCGCGGGTCCTCGTGGATGCGTTCGACGTGCATGGTGAAGTCGAACTCGACCTCGCACTCGTCGGAGAAGCCGCTGATCGGCGCCGCACTGGACGGCTCCGGCGTCGCCGCCAGCGGGATGTGCCCCTCCCCGGCCAGCAGCCCCGAGGTCGGGTCCAGCCCCACCCAGCCGGCCCCGGGAATGAACACCTCGGTCCAGGCATGCAGGTCGGTGAAGTCGACCTCGGTGCCCGACGGGCCGTCGAGCGCCTTGACGTCGGCGGCCAGCTGGATCAGGTAGCCGGACACGAAGCGCGCCGCCAGCCCCAGGTGGCGCAGGATCTGCACCAGCAGCCAGGCGCTGTCACGACACGAGCCGCTGCCGCTGGCGAGCGTCTCCTCGCAGCTCTGCACCCCGGGCTCCATGCGCACCAGGTAAGCGATGTCGTGCTGCAGCCGCTGGTTGAGGTCGACCAGGAAATCGACCGAGCGGCGTTCTCCCGGCGCTACGCGGCTCAGCCAGTCACGCAGCCGCTCGCCCGCCTCGCGCACCTCGAGATAGGGCGCCAGCTCCTTGGCCAGCCCCTCGGGATAGGCGAAGGGAAACGTCTCGGCGTAGGGCTCGACGAAGAAGTCGAAGGGGTTGATCACGGTCATCGGCGCGATGAGTTCGATGTCGACCGTCAGCTGCGTGAGCTTTTCGGGGAACACCGCACGGGCGATGAAGTTGCCGAAGGGGTCCTGCTGCCAGTTGAGGAAATGGGGACCGCCGTCGATCGTCAGCGAATAGGCCTCGATCGGCGTCCGGCAATGCGGTGCGGGTCTCAGGCGGATCAGATGCGGCGAGAGGTTGACCGGGCGATCGAAGTGATAGCGGGTGTGGTGCTGCAAGGCGACGCGAATCGTCATGGCGGCCCCCGTTGGCGCGACGGATACCGGTATGACCGGCGGATGCCCTTCACTATCGGCCGGGGCCGCGCCCAGCACAACCTGCAACATCGTGTATCAACGCTTGGCGAGAGGCGGTCACTCACAAACTGGTATAGCTTTAAAAAGGCCCCCGCGGCGTGTAACGGACCGAAATCGCGACCCGCTTGCCGGTCGCCTGCCGAGGTAACGCCCATGAGTCTCATCGATTGGCAGAACTACCGCAGCAACGGTTTCTACGACGAGCTCCTGGCGGCCCCCGGCCAGCCCCGCCCCGCGGCCCGGGAACTCTGCGACATCCTCGCCGGCTTCACGCCGCAGGACCTCTCGGAGCGCAAGGCCGCCGCCGAGATCGCCATCCAGACCATGGGCATCACCTTCACCGTGTACTCCGAGGGCAGCATGATCGATCGCGCCTGGCCGTTCGACATCGTCCCGCGGATCATCCCCGCCGACGAGTGGCGGCGCACCGAGGCGGGGCTCAAGCAGCGCGTCGAGGCGCTCAACCTGTTCATCGACGACCTCTACCATGACCAGCGCATCGTCAGGGACAAGGTGCTGCCCGCCGAGGTCCTGGCCCAGTCGGTCAACTTCCGCCCGCAATGCCGCGGCATCGACCCGCCCCACCACGTCTGGGCGCACATCTGCGGCTCGGACCTGGTCCGCGACGCCGACGGCACCCTCTACGTGCTCGAGGACAACCTGCGGGTGCCCTCCGGGGTCTCCTACATGCTCGAGAACCGCAACGTCACCAAGCGGGTGCTGCCCGAGGTCTTCGCCACCGGGCGCATCCTGCCGGTCGACGACTACTGCGCCCAGCTCTACGACATGCTGGCCAGCCTCTCGCCGCGCCCCCACGACGAGCCGCAGGTGGTGGTGCTGACCCCGGGGATCTACAACTCCGCCTACTACGAGCATGCCTACCTGGCCCAGCAGATGGGCGTCGAGCTGGTCCAGGGCTCGGACCTGGTGGTCGATGACGACGACATCGTCTACATGCGCACCATCGAGGGGCTGACGCGGGTCGACGTGATCTATCGCCGCATCGACGACCTGTTCCTCGACCCCGAGGTCTTCAATCCCGAGTCCACGCTGGGTGTCGCGGGGCTGATGCGCGCCTGGCGCGCCGGCAAGGTGGCGCTCGCCAATGCCCCCGGCGCCGGCGTCGCCGACGACAAGGTGGTCTACGCCTTCGTGCCGAAGATCATTCGCTACTATCTCGATCAGGAAGCCATCCTGCCCAACGTGCCCAGCTACCTGTGCATGTTCGAGAAGGATCGCCGCTACGTGCTCGACCATCTCGATGAGCTGGTGGTCAAGCCGGCCAACGAGTCCGGCGGCTACGGCATGCTGATCGGCCCGCGCGCCACGCCGACCCAGCGCGCCGCGTTCGCCGAGCGAATCCAGGCCGACCCGCGCAACTACATGGCCCAGCCGACGCTCAACCTGTCGACCGCACCGACGCTGTGCGACGGTCATGCCGAGCCGCGTCACGTCGACCTGCGTCCCTTCATTCTTTCCGGCACCGACATCCAGGTCACCACCGGTGGACTGACCCGGGTGGCGCTGGTCAAGGATTCGCTGGTCGTGAACTCCTCGCAGGGCGGGGGTAGCAAGGACACCTGGATCGTCGAGACCGACGGGGAGTGAATGCCATGCTGTCGCGAGTCGCCGAGAACCTCTACTGGATGGCACGCTACATCGAGCGCGCCGAGGACACCGCACGCCTGGTCAGCGTGAACAGCCACCTGCTGCTCGACCTGCCCCATCAGACGGCCCTGGGCTGGTCGACGCTGATCGACATCACCGGCAGCGACGAGACCTTCGCCACGCTGCACGACCGGCGCAACGAGAAGAACGTCGTGCACTTTCTCTGCGTCGAGCGCGAGAACCCCGGCTCGATCCTCTCCTCGCTGGCCGGCGCCCGGGAGAACCTGCGCACCACCCGCGACGTGGTCTCGCGCGAGATCTGGGAGCAGATCAACGAGATGTATCTGGAGGTTCGCGACCAGGCCGAGCACGGCCTCGCGCCGCGGCGTCGCGACGGCTTCCTCAAGCGCCTGATCCGCGGCTGCCAGACGCTCACCGGGCTGATCGAGGGCACCCTGAGTCATTCGGCGGCGCGCACCTTCATCGAGATCGGCCGCCATCTCGAGCGCGCCGACATGACCACCCGCATCCTCGACGTGCGCTCGGGCAACCTGCTGCCCAAGGACCCCGAAGAGCTGCGCCCCTTCGAGAATCTGCAGTGGATGAGCGTGCTCAAGTCGCTGACCGCCTATCAGATGTACCGCCAGCAGGTTCGCCTGCGGGTCCGCGGGCCCGACGTACTGCGTTTCCTGCTCCAGGACCAGCACTTCCCGCGGGCGGTGGCGAGAAGCCTCGAGGCGCTGGCCTGGGAGCTGCAGTCGCTGCCCCGCCACGACCGCGCCCTGGCGGCGGCGGCACTGGTCCGTGCCGACGCGCTCGAGGCCGACATGCAGGCCCTGGCCCGCTCACCCGACGAGCTGCACGCCTTCATCGATGAGCTGCAGATCGGCTTCAATACCCTGCATGACGCCATCGCCGCGACCTACTTTGCCCATCCGGAGGATACACCACACGCCAGGGCGACCTCGGCCCAGAGCCACGCCCGCGCGGACTGAGCCGACCCGTTACCGACTCGTTAGTGGGCTGCGGATCGTACCAGCCCATGCACATAGCTCAGCTTGGTCTGGATAGCGGCCGTGACGACCTCGGGCACCAGGTCGGTCAACCCCATCTCGCGATTGAGCTCGTTGGCGGCGAGCCCCACCTGCTGAAAGGCCGAGAGCATGCGCGGCAGGCTGGCGTCGTGATCGATCCCCGAGAAACCCAGATGATGGGCCGTATCGAGTACCGAGACGATATCCAGGTAGAAGGCGAAGGTTTCGGCGAAATCCTCCCACGGATGCATGGTGGCATAGGCGGAGACGAAATCCGCCGGCCAGCCGGCGGGCGGCCCCGCTTCGTAGTAGTGTTCCAGTGCCTCGCCGTAGGTCGGTGAGTCGTGATCGCCGAACACCTCACGGAAAGCATCCTCGTCACGCCCCCTGACCAGCAGATCCCAGTAGTAGTGGCCGATCTCGTGGCGGAAATGACCGATCAGCGTGCGGTGGGACTCGTTCATGTCAACGCGCAGCCGCTCGCGTTCGACAGCGTCGGCTTCCTTGACGTTGATGGTGATGTGGCCCTCGGCATGCCCGGTATAGACCCGTTCATTGCCCGCCGTGGAGCGCCAGAGACCGGCATCCGGCAGGGCATCGGCCATGAACGAGAAGCTCAGCGGCGGATCGAAGCCCTCCTCGGCGGTACCATGCGGCAGCGCCAGCAGGTCGAGGGTATAGAACAGTCGCCGCTTGGCCGCCTCGAGCGCCGCCCAGCGCTCGCGGTGCCCCTCGACCGACAGGTCGGGCACCACGTCATTGTAGCGACAGCAGTCGCACAGCGCCTCGGCCCGGCCGTCGACGATGGTCACCAGCCGGTTGCAGACGTCGTGGTCGGCATAGTTGCGGCACTTGAGCAGTGCCGCACCGCAGTCGTCGTTCAGGCAACGGTAGCCGCCCTCCGCCAGGGAATCGAGCGCACTGATGCGAGCGCAATCGGGGCACCAGCCAACCTCGTGGCCGCAGGCCAGGCAGTGGGTATTGTCAAAGAACAGCCTGGCCCCGCAGACACACTCATAGGTTTTCATGCCGATCTCCCGTTGGCGCGACCCCGTGCTCTTTCTGGATAGTCGCTCGCGGCGCATCTGGCAATCGGCGCCTCGAGGCTCAGCCGTCGTCGCGCAGGGTGCGCATGTGGCCGTCGCGTTCCATGGCCTGATGCCAGCCGAGCGCCTGCTCCAGGCAGTGCGGCGTATGGCCGCCCCGCCGGCAGGCCGCCTCGAAGTAGCGACGCAGCGCCGGCCGGTAGGCCGGGTCGGCACAGTTCTCGATGATCAGCGGTGCCCGCTCGCGAGGGGCCAGACCGCGCAGGTCCGCCAGGCCGTGCTCGGTGACCAGGATGTCGACGTCATGCTCGGTGTGGTCGACATGGCTGACGAACGGCACCAGGCTCGACACATCGCCACCCTTGGCCAGCGACTTGGTGATGAACACCGCCAGCTGGGCGTTGCGGGCGAAGTCGCCGGAGCCGCCGATGCCGTTCATCATCCGCGTGCCGCAGACATGGGTGGAGTTGACGTTGCCGTAGATGTCCGCCTCCAGCGCCGTGTTGACGGCGATCACGCCCAGCCGCCGCACGATGCCGGGATGGTTGGACAGCTCCTGGGGACGCAGGATCAGCCGGTCGCGGTACTTGTCGAGATTGCGCCAGACCGCATCGCCACGCGCTTCGGACAGGGTGATCGAACAGCCGGAAGCGTAGTCGAGCTTGCCGGCATCGAACAGGTCGAAGGTGGAATCCTGCAGCACCTCGGAGTACATGGTCAGGTGCTCGAAGGGGCCGTTGGCCAGGCCGGTCATCACCGCGTTGGCCATGGTGCCGATGCCCGCCTGAAGTGGCAGCAGCGAGCGGGACAGGCGCCCCGCCTCCACCTCGGCGGCGAAGAACGCCATCAGGTGGTCGGCGATGCGCTGCGTGTCGACATCCGGCGGCAGCACGGTGGACGGGCTGTCGCGGCCCTCGGTCACCACGATGGCGGCGATCTTGCTCGGGTCGATGGGGATATAGGGCGTGCCGATCCGCGAGTCGGGTGCCACCACCGGGATCGGCGTGCGGTTGGGACGCATCTGCGGAATGTAGATGTCGTGCAGCCCCTCGAGCTCGGCGGGGGCCGAGAGGTTGAGCTCGATGATCACCTGCTTGGCGAGAATCGCGTAGCTGGCCGAGTTGCCCACCGAGGTGGTGGGCACGATGCCGCCGTCCTCGGTGATCGCCGCGGCCTCGACCACTGCCACATCCAGGTCCTGAAGCTGATGGTTGCGCAGCAGTTCGACGGTTTCCGAGAGGTGCTGGTCGATGAACATCACCTCACCGTTGTTGATCGCCCGACGCAGCGTGGCATCGACCTGAAACGGCATGCGTCGGGAGAGCGCCTTGGCCTCGGTCAATTGCTTGTCGAGGTCGTTGCCCAGCGAGGCGCCGGTCATCAGGGTGATCGACAGCGGATCGCGACGCGCCCGCTCGGCCAGCGCCAGCGGCACCGCCTTGGCTTCGCCGGCACGGGTGAAACCGCTCATGCCAACCGTCATGCCGTTGTCGATCAGGGCGGCGGCCTCCTCGGCGCTGCGCTTGAGTGACTCCCAACCCGGCAGGCGGCAACGGGCCCCGATACTGGCTACGGTCATGCTGAACTCTCCGGCTATGGCAAGGAAGGCGCGACACAAGAGTGTCGACAATCGGATGGCGCAAAAGCATTGCATGCTAACAAGGCGTCGCCAATCCCTTGGTAGTAAGACCTTGGTCTAAAGAAGCGATATTGGATCTCGCCGGGCAGGTCCCCCTCGGCCCGCCGGCATTGGCGATTTGCGACGTTCCTGCTACCGTCGCCCGAGCAACTCAGGAGGGTCGAGCATGGCCGACATCACGCTGACTTCATGCCAGGGCGGCGACATCGCCCCTCGCCTGGAGGCGCTGGCGAATCTGCGCATCCGCGTATTCCGCGACTTTCCCTACCTCTACGACGGCGACCTGGCCTACGAGGCCGACTACCTGGCTCGCTATGCCGAGTGTCCGGCCAGTCTTTTCGTGCTCGCCTTCGATGACGACACGCTGGTCGGCGCTGCCACCGGCATGCCGCTGGCCGAGGAGTGCGAGTCCTTCCGCCACCCCTTCACGGCGGCCGGGCTCGATCCACAACGCATCTTCTATTACGGCGAATCGGTGCTGTTGCCCGCCTATCGCGGTCGCGGGATCGGCAAGGCGTTCATGAAGGCCCGCGAAGCCCATGCCGCCGCGCAGGAATTCGAGCGCGTCGCCTTCTGCGCCGTCGAGCGCCCCGACGATCATCCAGCCCGCCCCGTCGACTACCAGCCGTTGCACGGCTTCTGGCAGGGGCGCGGCTATCGTCGCCACCCCGAGCTCACCGCCCGCTTTGCCTGGAAGGATGTCGGCGAGGCCGAGGAAACCGCCAAGCCGCTGGTCTTCTGGCTGCGCGACCTGACCCCGGAGGATCGCCCATGAACCGCTTGTGCCGGGTCGCCACGGCCCAGTACCCGATCGAAGCCTTCCGCGACATGGGCGAGTTCCATGCCAAGGCCGAGCGCTGGGTCCAGAACGCCGTGAACCACGGCGCCGAGCTGCTGGTGCTGCCCGAGTATGGCGGCATGGAGCTCGCCTCGCTGCTGCCCGCCCCCGTGCGCGACGACCTGCTCGCCCAGCGCGAGGCCCTGCAGGCGTTGCGCGAGGAGGCGCTCGCCACCTGGCGGGCGCTGGTGGAACGCCACGGCGTCACCCTGCTCGCTCCGTCGATGCCCTGGCGCATCGCGCCGGAGCGCTATGTCAATCGCGCCTGGCTGCTCACCCCCGGCCATGCCGACTTTCAGGACAAGCAGCTCATGACCCGTTTCGAGCGCGGCCCCTGGGGCATCACGCCCGGCGACCCCGACCACGGCGGCGGACTCAAGGTCTTCGACACGCCGGCCGGGCGCCTGGGCGTGTTGATCTGCTACGACAGCGAGTTTCCGCTCCTTGCCCGCCGCCTGGTCGAGGCCGGCGCGGAGCTGCTGCTGGTGCCCAGCTGTACCGACACCGAGGCCGGCTACCACCGCGTTCGCTGGTGCGCCCAGGCGCGCGCCATCGAGCAGCAGGTGGCGGTGATCCACTCGCCGACCAGTGGCGAGGCCCTGTGGTCGCCGGCGGTGGACATCAATATCGGCCGGGCCGCGGTCTACACGCCCTGCGACCATGGCTTCCCGCCCGATGGTGTGCTGACCCGCGCCCACGACGACACCCCCGGCTGGCAGTTCGCGCACCTCGACCTCGATGCCATCGCCGCACTGCGCGAGACCGGCCAGGTCGACAACCACGCCGACTGGCAGCGCCAGATGACACGCCTGGAAACGCCGATCGAAACCGTGCGCCTGCGCTGACAGCACGGATTTTTGCCGCGCCCTCGGCTTGCCCGTACAATGCCTCGAATCGCCGAACCAGGCCCTTTAACGAGTCACTGAAGGAAACGCCGGACCCATGCGCGCCAGTCAACTGTTGATCGCCACTCTCAAGGAAGTTCCCGCCGACGCCGAAATCGTCAGTCACCAGCTGATGCTGCGCGCCGGCATGATCCGTCGGCTGACCTCGGGGCTGTACACCTGGCTGCCCGTGGGGCTACGCACGCTGCGCAAGGTCGAGCGCATCGTCCGCGAGGAGATGGACCGCGCCGGCGCCCAGGAAGTGCTGATGCCCGCCGTGCAACCGGCCGAGCTGTGGCAGGAATCGGGCCGCTGGGAGCAGTACGGCCCGGAACTGCTGCGCCTCAAGGACCGCCACGAGCGCGACTACTGCGTCGGCCCGACTCATGAAGAGGTGATCACCGACCTGGTGCGCCGCGAGATCGCCAGCTACAAGCAGCTGCCGACCAATTTCTATCAGATCCAGACCAAGTTCCGCGACGAGATCCGTCCGCGCTTCGGCGTGATGCGCTCGCGCGAGTTCATCATGAAGGATGCCTACTCCTTCCATGTCGACGAGGCCTCACTGAAAGACGGCTACCAGGTGATGTATGACGCCTATATGCGCATCTTCACCCGCCTGGGGCTGGACTTCCGCCCGGTGATCGCCGACAACGGCGCCATCGGCGGTACCGGCTCCCACGAATTCCACGTGCTGGCCGACTCCGGCGAGGACGACATCGTCTTCTCCACCGAGTCCGACTACGCCGCCAACATGGAAAAGGCCGAGGCGCTGGCGCCCCAGGGCGAGCGCCCCGCCCCCACCGAGGAGCTGCGCCTGGTCGACACGCCGGACGCCAAGACCATCGCTGCGCTGGTCGAGCAGCATGACCTGCCGATCGAGAAAACCATCAAGACGCTGATGGTGCATGCCGCCGAGGGTGGCCTGATCGCCCTGCTGGTCCGCGGCGACCATGAACTCAACGAGGTCAAGGCCGAGAACCTGCCCGAGGTCGCCAGCCCGCTGACCATGGCCAGCGAGGAAGAGATCCGTGCCGTGGTGGGCGCCGGGCCCGGTTCGCTCGGCCCGGTGAACCTGAACATGCCGATCATCATCGACCGCAGCGTGGCAATGATGAGCGACTTCGGCGCCGGCGCCAACATCGACGGCAAGCACTACTTCGGCATCAACTGGGAACGCGACGTGGCCCTGCCTGCCGTCGCCGACCTGCGCAATGTCATCGAGGGCGACGCGTCACCGGACGGCAAGGGCACTCTTTCGATCAAGCGCGGCATCGAGGTCGGCCACGTCTTCCAGCTGGGCACCAAGTACTCCACCGCCATGAACGCCACCGTGCTCGACGAGAGCGGCAAGCCGGCTACCCTGTGGATGGGCTGCTACGGCATCGGCATCACGCGCATCGTCGCCGCGGCGATCGAGCAGAACCACGACGATGCCGGGATCATCTGGCCCAATGCCATCGCCCCGTTCGAGGTGGTACTGGTGCCGATGAACGCCCACAAGTCACAGCGCGTGCGCGAGACCGCCGAGCGGCTCTACGAGATGCTGGTCGGCCAGGGGTTCGATGTGCTGCTCGACGACCGCGACACGCGCCCCGGCGTCAAGTTCAACGATCAGGAGCTGATCGGCATTCCCCACCGCATCGTCATCGGGGACCGCGGCCTCGACAACAACGAGCTGGAATACAAGGGCCGCCGCGACGCGGACAACACCATGATTCCCGCCGACAGCGTGGTCGACTTCCTGCGTGAGCGGCTGGCCGACTGAGCGCCTTGCCGGTCTGCTGCTGGCGCTGAGCCTAGTGCCTTCCGCGACCGCTTCGGCGGCGGAAGGGGCACCGGCAGCGCCCGCTCCTTTGCAGCGCACCCTGGACGCGACCCGGACCGCCACACCATCGGCCGCGGCGGATGCCTGGGTCGCCGCCCTGGCACCACGCCTGGCTTCGCGCCTGCCGGACGCGCACCGCCGTCGCGCCCTGTTGCGGCGGGTCCGGGCGGAGGCTCGCCTGGCCGGCCTCGATCCGCGGATCATCCTCGCCGTGATCCAGGTGGAAAGCGGTTTTCGCGCCGACGCCGAATCGCCCGCGGGCGCCCGGGGCCTCATGCAGGTGATGCCATTCTGGAAGCGCGTGCTGGGGCGAGCCGACGATGACCTGTTCGACCCTGCCACCAACCTGCGCTACGGCTGCACCATTCTCGCCTACTATTTGCGTCAGGAGGGCGGTGATCTCACCCGGGCACTGGCCCGCTATCACGGCTCCCGGGGTCGCACGGATTATCCGGAGCGGGTCATGCGCGCCTGGCAGCGCCACTGGTGGCTGACCGAGCGCCGCTGAGCCGGTCCCGAGCGAACCCTCGCCGTTTTTCGCTGCCCAAGTTCGAGAACCGTCCGCTGACTCGTCGGCCTTCACCCCACAGGAAACCGGCTCGTGATCGCCCTGCTGAAACACGCAACCGCCCGGCTGCTACTGGGCACCTCGCAACTCACCCGCCGCAGCGCCGAACGCCTATTGCCGGCATCGGCGCCTCGGCTGCCGGCCCTGGACATCGATGTCCTGACCGGAGTCGGCACGCATCGCGCGGCCCTGGCCGAAATCGACCGGCTGATCGACGCACGTCGGCCGTTCTCGCTGATCCGCCTGAGCGTCAACAATATCAAGGCCATCAACGAACGCCTGGGGCACGCCATCGGCGATGAACTGCTGGTCTCTCTGGCCCGGCGCCTTCAGCAACTGAGCCTGCACGACGGCCGGGTCTACCGGCTGGGCGGCGACGAATTCCTGATGATCACCGAAGCCACCCTCGGCAACGACCGCTGGCGCGAGACGATCGACCAGCCCCTCGAGCTGGAGGGCACGTCGCTGATCCCCTCGCTGTCGGTGTCGGACCTGCGCTACCCCGAACACGGCCAGGAGAGCCGCCACCTGCTGCGCCGCTCGGGCATCGCCCTGTCGCTGGCCCGGCAGTCGCACGACGGCTATCACGCCTATGAATGCGGGCTGGACCGCCTCCACGAGCGCGAACGTCAGCTGCTCCGCGACATGGTCATGGCGGTACGCGAACAGCAGCTGCGAGTCGTCTACCAGCCCAAGATCCGTATTCGTGATGGGAGCGTGACCGGTTTCGAGGCCCTCATGCAGTGGCAGCACCCGCAGCTCGGCCTGCTGCAGCCGGACGAGTTTCTGCCGCTGGCCGCGGCCTCCGGCCACATGACGCTGCTGGGCGAGTGGCTGCTCCAGCATGTCATCGCCCAGATGGCGGAGTGGCAGGCCCGGCAGAATCCCCAGACCATCGCCGTCAATCTCTCGGCGCTCAACCTGGAGCGCACCGGCTTCGGCACGCTGGTCTCGGCCTGGCTGGCCGACCGCGGTGTCGACCCGCACCAGCTGATGGTGGAGATCACCGAGCAGTCGATGATGCATGACCCGGAACTCACGGCCCGCGGGCTCGCCGAATGGCGGCGCCAGGGCATCCAGATCGCCATCGACGACTTCGGCACCGGTTATTCGTCGCTGACCCAGCTGCGCCAGCTGCCGCTCGATGTGCTCAAGATCGACAAGTCATTCGTGATGGGTATGCTCGAGCAGCCCGAGGACGCAATGATCGTCGATGCCAGCATCGCCCTGGCCCACCGCTTCGGGTTGAGCGTCATCGCCGAGGGCGTGGAAACATCGCAGCACCTGAACCGGCTGGCCGCCGCCGGCTGCGACCAGGCCCAGGGCTACCTGATCTCGTCCGGCCTCGAGGCCGATGCGGTGCTCGCCTGGCTGGATCGCTATCGGGAGAGCCCCCTGCTCGCCACGCCGGCCTGACACGGGCACTGGCGGATGGGCGACAAAAGGCACCGACGAAAAAAAGCCGGCCCGAAGGCCGGCGATAGCGGGGCAATTGCCCCTCCCTGACGACATCTATCGATCAACGCGGGCGGCCCGATGAACCGGGGCGACCGCGTGACCCGACACCTCGCACTGTAGCGCAGCACCGCGTCCGGCTTTCTGACCTGAGTCAAGAGCCGGGCACAACATGGCGGCGGGCTTGTCGCCGGGGTCATCCGAACTTCTTGTCCTCGACCTGCGATGCCTCGACATCCGGCGCCAGCGGGTGCCCCTTGGCCAGCTCGGCCCGGGTCGCCTCGCGTACCTCGAGAATCTCGACACTGTAGCTCAGGGTCTGCCCAGCCAACGGATGGTTGGCATCCACGGTCACCCGGCTGTCATCGACATCGACGATCGTCACCACCCGCGGGCCGTCCGGCCCCTGGGCCTGAAAGCGCATGCCCGGCGCCAGCGCCTCGACGCCGCCGAAGGCGCTGCGCGCCACTGTCTGCACCCGCGCCTCGTCACGCAGGCCATAGGCATCGGCGGGCGCCAGCGTCACCGTCAGGCGGTCGCCGGCCGCGTGGCCGTCGAGCGCCCGCTCGAGACCGGCCACGATGTTGTCGTGGCCATGCAGGTACTCCAGCGGCGACTCGCGCCGCCGCGAGTCATCGAGCATCTCGCCGTCGGCATTGCGCAGGGTGTAGTGCAGGGTCACCACCTGCTGGGCGGTAATGGACATGAAAGCCTCCGGTCAGGCAGGGAAAAGAGGAAGGTCGGACTCGGGCTGTCAGGAGCGGCGCAGTTGCGAGATGGGCAAGTCCACGGCCTGCTGGCCGTGCAGAAGGTTGAGCAGCACGATGGCGCGTTCCTCGCCCTTGCGGCGCTCGAAGACCGCCTGCAACTGCCGGAACGGCCCCTCGCAGATTTCCACGACGTCGCCGGCCCGAAAATAGACGTTGATTTCACGCTCGTCCGCCGTGGCGGCGGCGTTGTGGCGCAACGCATCGACCAGGGCGTCGTCGACCGGCAGGGGCTGGTCGCCGAACGTCACCAGACGCAGCACGCCCCGGGTGGAGCGGATCGGCCGCCAGTTGCTGGCCAACCGGTCGAGCCGGATGAACAGGTAATAGGGAAACAGCGGCTCATCGACCCAGCACAACCGGCCCCGGCGCTTCTTCTGGACCTGCAGCACCGGATGAAAGATCTCGTAGCCCTGGTTGGCCAGATTTTCGGTGGCACGAAACGATTCCCCGCCCTTGCACTGAATCAGGTACCAGTGAGGAATGGCCCGGGTATCGATATCCGCGGAAACGCTGTTGGATTCGCTCATCTTGCTCCTGACACCGTGGCTGGGATGCGTCGCGCAGCGGCATTGATTCGACGACGGGGAACCGCGTAAGTTAGCCGCTTGCCGCCACCCCTTCATCCTAACATCGATGACGGCAGCGATCGCCACCGGCATCGCCCGTCCGGCAGGAGACCGATCATGCCCGACTCCCCCCGCCGCTCCTGGCGTCAGGCCCTGAGCGTCTACCGCCGCGCCCCTGTCGTCGCCATGCTGTTTCTCGGTTTTGCGGCCGGCCTGCCGTTTTTGCTGGTCTTCTCGACGCTGACCGCGTGGCTGCGCGATGCCGGGGTCGAGGTCGCGGCGATCGGCTTCTTCTCGTGGATCGGCATGCTCTATTCGATCAAGCTGTTCTGGGCGCCGGTCATCGACCGACTCCCCTTGCCGATCCTGACCCGCCGACTGGGCCAGCGGCGCAGCTGGATGCTGCTCGCCCAGCTGGTGATCGCCGGAGCACTGGCGGCGCTGTCCGGCCTCGACCCGCGCCAGGACCTGGCGCAGGTCGCCGTCTTCGCCCTGCTGGTGGCCTTCGGCTCGGCCACCCAGGACATCGTCATCGACGCCTTTCGCATCGAGTCCGCCGAAGAGCGCATCCAGGCGGCCATGGCCTCGACCTACATCATCGGTTATCGCGGCGGCCTGCTGGCCGCCGGCGCCGGTGCCCTCTACATTGCCGACCTGGTGTCCTGGCAGGCCGCCTATCTGACCATGGCCGGGCTGGTCGGCGTGGGCATGCTGACGGTGCTGTCGCGCCCCGAGCCGCCGCGTTCGACACTCGGCGTTCCCTGGCAGCACGAGCCCCGCGTGCGCCGCTTTCTTCACGCGCAGCGGCATCGTCCCCGGCGCTGGCGGCGCTTCGGGGCCTGGGTGGTGGGCGCGGTGGTCTGCCCCTTCACCGACTTCTTCACGCGCTACGGGCGGCAAGCCGTCGGGCTGCTGGCACTGATCGGACTGTTTCGCCTGAGCGACCTGTCGATGGCAGCCATGGCCAACCCGCTGTACATCGACCTGGGCTTCTCGCTGGCCGAGATCGCCAACGTGACCAAGGTGTTCGGCATCGCCATGAGTATCGCCGGCGGGGTAATCGGCGGGCTGCTGGTGGTGCGCTACGGCATCGCCCGGATGCTGCTGGCCGGTGCCGTGCTCGCCGCAGCCACCAACCTGCTGTTCGCCACCCTGGCCAGCCTGGGGGCCCAGCTGCCCATGCTGGTGGTAACCATCATGGGCGACAACCTGGCCAACGGGCTGGCCAGCACGGTGTTCATCGCCTTTCTATCGAGCCTCACCTCACGGGCCTACACGGCCACCCAGTACGCGCTGTTCTCGTCGCTGATGACCCTGCCGGGAAAGTTCATCGGCGGCTTTTCCGGGATGGTGGTGGCCAGCCAGGGATACATGGTCTTCTTCCTGTGGTCCACCCTGATCGGCCTGCCGGCGATCGCCCTGGCCTGGTGGCTGGGCCGCGATCCCCGACTGATCCCCTCGCCAACCGCCGAGGCCGACCGCTGATCAGCGGTCGGCCAGCCGCCGGCGCTGCTCGTCGAGCCACTTGAGCGCGCCGCGGGTGGCCACCCACTGATCGCGCATCAACGCACGATACTGCCAGGCCTCGGCCTTGGTGCCGGGCTCGGGCACTTCCACGGCCAGCGGCACCGGCCGGGGATTGTCGGCACACAGCATGGCGACGACATGGGCGTTGAGGGCATCGACCGCCTCCAGCGCCTCCTCGGCGGCATCGAAGCGCTCCAGCCGGTACAGCGCCAGAACCCGCCCCATCAGCACACCGAGCAGCGGCGCTTCCTCTTCTCCCGTCGGCTGGTCGCTGAGGGCCAGCGCCTCGCTATCGCGGCCCTCGCGCAGCAGCTGGTCCAGCACCAGTTCGCGCAGCCCCAGGCTGTCGTTCTCGTCGAGCACCAGCAGGCGCTCGGCCAGCCGCCGGGACCGCTGCCGATCGCCACGCTCCATGCCCACCACCAGCGCGAGCCCGGCACGCAGCAGCACGGCGTTGTCGGCCACGTCCCAGACGAAGGGCGCACCGTGGCTCTCGATCTGCTCCAGCCAGCGCTCGAAGCGCACCGCCAGCGGCGCGAAGAAGCTCTCCGCCATCCACGGCAGGCTACCAAAACGGCTGGCCAGGGCCATGCTCAGGGTCTGCACCACGGCCGGCGAGTCCAGCCATTCGGGATGGGCGCACAGGGCGTTGAGCCAGTCAGCGGCCTGCGGCCAGGGGTCCGCCTGGAAGCCCAGAGCCGCCTCCTCGTCCACATCGACCCCGAACACCTCGCGCCAGGCGGCGAAGAAGGTATCCTCGCGGGCCGTCGACTGGTATTCGATACCCGCCTCTCCGACCTCGAAATGCAGCCGCGGCGCAGTGGGCAACGCCTCGAGGAGCGCCTGCAGCCCCATCAGGGGCTCGGCCAGCGCCTCCTCGGAATTGACCATCTGCTCGGCCAGGGTCGCGCCGGGATTGTCGGCCAGATCGGCCAGGAACTGCAGCTGCTCGGCGTCCATATCCCCCTGGCGCGCCAGGCGACGGAACCAGAAGCGTGCCCGCTCGCGGGCCTCCTGCGGGTGTCCCTCATGCAACAACAGCATGGCCTCGATATAGGCCAGGGTCGGCGAATCGGGCAGGGTCTGCTGGGCCCGCACGAAGGCCTCGCGGGCGCTGGCCAGATCGTCGCTGTCCAGATGCATCAGGCACAACCGCTCCAGCGCCACGCCGCGCAGGAACAGCGGCCCCCGCTCGAGAATGGCGTCCAGCAGTGCCGCGCGCTTGCGGTTGAAGCCCCGCTCCTGGTAGAGCTCGATCAACAGCTCGAAGGCCGGTTCGGCCTGTTCGGGCAGCTGATCCCAGTCGGCGGCCTGGAAGAGGGTCTCGAGAATCTGCTGGGCACGGCCGCGCTGGCCGCCCTCGGCGGCGATCAGTCCGGCTTCCAGCAATGCCTGGGCGGGGGCCCGGCCGCTCTCCAGCGCCGCCTTGAGGGTATCGCCCTTCCAGTCGCGCAGCGACAGCATCCACATCAGGTGCGGCGGTACCGCGCCCGGCAGGGTCACGGCGCCGCAGCAGTGCTTTGTCTTGCGTCCCGAGTCGCACCAGCAGGGCTCGTTGCGCCCCGGCCGGGCCAGCGGTTCACAGGCGAAGTCCAGCCGCACCAGCGGCGTCTGGTTCCACAATTCCGGCGCCAGCGCCTGCGCCTGGGCGATGTTGCCGCCCAGATACCTGACACCCTCCTCACGGGCCCAGGCCATCAGCGAGGGATAGTGTTCATCCGCCCGGATCGCCGACAGGGCGCCCCCGGCGTACCCCAGCAGCTGCTCTACCCACATCGCCAGCATTGCAACCCTCCTCGGAAAATCCGCTCAGTCTAGCATGCCCCGCGCAGCCGGCTCACCACCGCTGGCGCGCGCACGCCGGCGGTGCTAGGGTAGCGCCCTGTTCCGGTCTGCCCCCGTTCGAGGACTCTTCGCGTTGCGCCTGCCGTTCCGTCGTGATCAATCCCCCCACGAAACCCCGCAGGTGCGGCTGGAGCGCGAAGGACGCGACGAGATCCGGCGCATCACGGCCGCCGTGGAGAAGGTTCCCTGGACGGTCAGCCTGCTGCAGATCCTGTGGACCGCCGGCCCGGTGACCCTGCTCGGCGCCTGGGGCGGTTACCTGCTGGGCTACGGCAAGGCCCCCACCGCCGACAACTACATCTTCTTCATCTCCTACACGGTGATCACCGGTGCGGCGGGTATCATCGCCAACCTGGTGCACAACCTCACCGGGGGACGACGTGCGGAGCGCACCGCCCGCAAGGTCGAGCGTGTCATCAAGAGCCTGCCGGAACTGCTGCTGGCGACCCGCAATCTGATCGTCGAGAGTCTCGAGGGCGACGCCCGCCGCCGCGAAGCCGCCGCCATGCTGCTGCGCAAGCAGGATCTCTCCCCCGAAGGGGTCGAGCTGGCCGCCATCGAGCTGCTCGACGATCGCGACAGTGCCCGCATCATCACCCAGATCGACATCTACCGCCGCGCCGGGCTGCATGCCCGCATTCGCGACCTGGTGGCACGCTACCGCGACGGCCTGGAGCCGCAGTTCGCCGCGATCGCCGAACTCGCGCCGGCCGCCACCACGCTGCTGCGCGAGCGCTTCGAGGGCCGCGCCCCCGACCTGCGGCTGGGCGTACCGCGCGACACCAACTTCATCGAGCGCGTGCTAGCCGCCATCGAGCAGGACAACGAACTGCTGATGACGCTGCAGGATGTCGAAGAGATGCTGATTCTCGCCTTCGAGCTGATCAGCGGACGCCAGATCCCCATGCTGACCTTCGAATACAAGGGACGCTGGCGGCTCGCCCAGGCCCTGGACAACCTCGAGGAGGCCCGCGCCCGCTACCGGATCGCCCAGGCCACCGCCCTGTCGCGCCTCAAGGCCCTTACCGCCTATCTGGCCGAACAGTCCGGTACGCTGGTCGAGCATGCCGCCGCCGGACTGCGCGCCGAAGTGCTCCAGGAGCGCTCGCTGCAGGCCATGGACGCGCTGGCCGAACAGATCCATCACCTGGCGCCGGTGGTGGCTCGCGGCCAGAGTGACCGGCGCAGCCAGCTGCGTCAGAAGGCTGACCTGCTGACCAACGCCATCCGTCTCTACAAGTCGGCCTACAACGCGTATGAAGCGGTCGGCCGCAGCCACGCCCAGCTGATCAAGCGTTCCGAACGCTGGGAGCGCATCAGCAACCGTCTGGGCGACCAGGACACCCGTCTGCGGCTGGGCCCGGGGCGACGCGGCCTGCGCATCCGCGAGCACATCATCGCCCTGGACGATGCCGCCAAGGCCGAGGTCTGCAAGCACCTCGCCCGGCACCTGAAGGAAGCCGGCATCGAGATGCCGCGGCCATCGCGCACGCAACAGCTGGAACGCGACACCCTGCTCGCCGTCGGCGTGGACGCCGCCAAGCGCCTGGCGATCGAGATCGCGCTGGCCCTGGAGCCGCACATCCAGCTTTCGCGCCCGGAGGTCCAGCGCGCCATCAACGGCTCCAACGCCGCCGACTTCGGCCAGCTGGAACCCAACCTGTCGGCTGCCGCCAAGGCCGCGCTGGGGGCCGCCATGGTCAAGGAAATCGAGGTCAACCTGGCGCATACCGCCGAATCCCTGGCGCTGGCTCTGGTGCGTCACTATCGGGTCGATCTGGACCCCGCTGCCCGACGCTTCTTGATCGAGCATTACGGTGCACGCGAGCAGACCCTCGACATGCTGGTCAACTACCAGGCCAGCCATGCGCATACCGACAACCGGGGCGTGAGTTTCCTGAGCCAACGCCCGCTGGCGATCGGTCCGCCGCGCCGCGACTGGTACCGGGCGCTGGTCCAGGCCAAGCGCGCTCTCGGCTGAGGGGCACGAGGGAAGCCGCCCGCAGGGATGAATCGTCCTGCCGGCTCGGGCATACTGGACGCCCATCCAGCCACACGGTGCCGGACTCACCACCATGCGCCTGATCATCGCCGAAAAGCCCAGCCTGGCCCGCGCCATTGCCGATGCCCTGCCCGGACGGACGCAGCGCCGGGACGGCGCCCTCGAGGTCGGCGATACCTGGGTCAGCTGGTGTCTCGGCCACCTGCTGGAGCCGGCCCCGCCGGATGCCTACGACCCGCGCTACAAGCAGTGGCGACTCGACCACCTGCCGATCGTCCCCGAGCGTTGGCGACTGGTGCCGCGCCACAAGGCCCGCGGCCAGCTCAAGGTACTGCGCGAGCTGATCAAGCGCGCCGACAGCCTCGTGCATGCCGGCGATCCGGACCGGGAAGGCCAGTTGCTGGTGCAGGAGGTCATCGAGCATCTCGGCTGGCGCGGACCGGTGGCGCGGCTGCTGATCAGCGACCTCAACCGGCCGGCGGTGACCCGCGCGCTGGACACGCTGCAGGACAACCGCCGCTATCAGCCACTCTACGAGGCGGCCCGGGCGCGCTCGCGGGCCGACTGGCTCTATGGCATCAACCTGTCCCGCGCCTGGACCCTGACCGGCCGCCAGGCCGGCCACGACGGCGTGCTGTCCGTGGGCCGCGTGCAGACGCCGGTACTCGGGCTGGTGGCACGCCGCGACATCGACATCGCCCGCTTCGAGCCGCGTCCGTATCATGTGCTGTGGGCCGACCTGTCGGTAGCCGCCGGCGAGCTGCGTGCCTGGTGGCAGCCACAAGAGCATCATCCGCTCGATGACCAGGGACGCCTGCTCGCCCGGGCCCCGGCCGAAGCGCTGCTGGCACACCTGCCCGGTGCCGAGGGGCGACTGACTCAGCTGGACGCCCGACGCAAGCGCCAGAACGCGCCCCTGCCCTATTCACTGTCGGCGCTGCAGGTCGACGCCGCCCGCCGCCACCGCTTCTCCGCCCAGCAGGTGCTGGATATCTGTCAGGCGCTCTACGAACGCCATCAGCTGATTACCTACCCGCGCTCGGACTGTCGCTACCTGCCCGAAGACCATCGCGCCGGCATGGGCGCCCTGCTCGAACGCGCCGGGGCCGGCGACGAGGCCCTGCGCGGCTGGCTGACCGGTGCCGACTTCACACGGCGCCCGCGGGCCTTCGACGATGCCAGGGTCGGCGCGCACCATGCCCTGGCGCCGACCGGCAAGCCCTTCGTGCCCGAGCGCCTGTCGCAGCCGGAAGCGGCGATCTATCGGCTGATCGCCCGCAACGTCATCGCCCAGTTCTACCCGATGCTCGAAACCCGCGAGGTCAAGGCTGAGTTCACGATCCTCGACGAGACCTTCCGCGCCCAGGGCCGCGAGATCCTGGTTGCCGGCTGGAAGCCGCTGTTCACCAGCCGCGACGAGGCCCCGCCCCTGCCGCCGTTGACCGAGGGCGAGCCGGTCACGGTGGCCGACGCCGGCATCGACGACAAGCTGACCCGGCCCCCGGAACCGTTCACCGACGCCAGCCTGATCAAGGCGATGATGAACATCGCCCGCTACGTCGAGGAACCGGCGGTCAAGCGCACCCTGCGCGACACCGACGGCCTGGGCACCGAGGCGACCCGCGCCGCGGTCATCGAGACCCTGCTCAAGCGCGGCTACCTGGTGCGCCAGAGCGGCAACCTGCGTGCTACCGCCACCGGGCACGCGTTGATCCGGGCCCTGCCCGACGCGGCGACACGACCCGAGCGCACCGCCCTCTGGGAGCAGCGCCTGCGCGCCATCGCCGAGGCCGGCGAGGCCTACCAGCCTTTTCTCGACGGGCTGCTCGCGGACCTGCGCGAGCTACTGGCCGCCGCCGATGCCGGCCGCATGCGCCAGGCCCTCGGCGAGACCCGCGGCCTGGGACCGGCCCCGAAAAAGCCGACCTCTAGGAAGCCGGCCTCCGGTAAGCAGTCCTCCGGTAAGCAGTCCTCCGGTAAGCAGTCCTCCGGTAAGCAGTCCTCCGGAAAGCCGGCCTCAAAGAAAGCAAAAGCGTCGTCGCGCCGTCGGCGCTCCATTCAATCCGGCAGCAGTGACACGCCCGGCAAATCCACACGGCGCGGAACGCGCCGCGCCACCCGGCAGGGAGACGACACATGACGACCGCCCCACACTGGCTGATAATCGGCGCCGGCGCCCTCGGCCGGCTGCTGGCGGCACGCCTGACCGAGCGGCAGCCGCCTATCCTGATCGGACGCCGAGCCAGTGCGGATCCCCTGGTCATGACGACCCCTGAAGGACAAACCAACCGATACCATGTGGCACGCCTCACCCTCGCCGAGGCCCCCAGTCAACCGTCGCTGATCCACGTCACCACCAAGAGCCACGCGGTGGCGGCAGCGCTCGACGAACTGGTCGCCCGGGTCGCTCCCGACACGCCCCTGGTGCTTTGGCAGAATGGCTTTCAGGCCCAGCCGCTGGCGACCCGGCGCTGGACCGGCCCGGCCCTCTGCGCGGTGACCAGCGAAGGCGCCTACACGCAAGGCGAGAACGAGGTGGTGCATGCCGGCCACGGTCTGACCCACCTGGGCCATCTCGAGGGCCGGTACCGGGAGCTGGCAATCTCCATCGCCGCCGAGCTGACCGCCGCCGGCATCGAGACACGAGCCTGCGACGATATCCGCCGCCGACTGTGGCACAAGCTCGCCGTCAACGCCGCGATCAACCCGCTGGTGGCGATTCACCGCATTCGCAACGGTGAACTGCGCGACCCGGCGTACCAGCCCCACGTCGAGGCGATCGTTGACGACGTGGCGGCCATCATGGCCGCCGAGCAGGTCGAACCACCGGAAATCGGCTGGCAAGCCCATGTCCAGGGCGTTATCGAGGCCACGGCGGGCAATCGCGCCTCGATGCTGCAGGACGTGCTGGCCGGGCGGCGTACCGAGCGGGATGCCATTCTCGGCCCGCTGCTCGAGGCCGCACGACGCCACGCCCTGCACGCGCCGACTCTGGAGCGACTCTGGCACGACACCCCGCAATAGCACCGACGACAGGCCTGATAACGAAAGCCATGTGGCTGAAAGCTCGAAGCAGCCACCAATATAGCTATCTGGAAAAGCTTCATAGATAACGGTATAAAGAGTCGGCAAGCGTGGCCGGACAAGCGATGGCCCGACGCAAGCGGGGCCGGGATGTATCCCGGCCCCGTTTCCGCCTGAGCTCACCGACACCGTATCAGCCGGTGTTGCGCAGTCCTGCGGCGATGCCTGCCATGGTCACCATCAACGCCCGGGACAACGCCGGGCTGATCGCCCCATCGGCATCCCGGTTGCGCTGCAGCAGTTCGGCCTGCAGTCCATGCAGCGGGTCGATGTAGGGGTTGCGCACGTCGATCGCCTGACGGATCAGTGGCGTGCCCTCGAGCAGCTCCTGCTGATCGAGAATCGACAGCAGCACACCGTGCAGACGCTCGAGTCGTTCACGCAGGGCACTGCCCAACTGCTGAAGCGCCGGCTCATCGACCAGGCGCTGCTCGTAGTAGGCGGCGATCCCCAGGTCGGCCTTGGCCAGCAGCATCTCCAGCATGTCCAGATAGGTGCCGAAGAACGGCCAGCGATGGCGCATCTCGCGCAGCCGCTCGAGGCCGTCGGGCTCTTCCAGACGCCGTGCGAAGGCCTCGCCGCTGCCCAGCCAGGCCGGCAGCATCAATCGCGTCTGGGTCCAGGCGAAGATCCAGGGGATCGCCCGCAGCGACTCCACCCCGCCTTCCGAACGTCGCTTGGCCGGTCGCGAGCCCAGGGGCAGGCGACCCAGCGCCCCTTCAGGGGTCACGGCGCGGAAATAGGGAACGAAATCCGGGTCCTCGCGCACCACGCCGACATAGGCGCCGTGGGCGATCTCGGCCAGCCGGTCCATCTCCTCGCGCCACTCGGGTTCGGGGGACGGCGGCGGCAGCAGCGTGGCCTCGAGCACCGCGCAGGCGTAGATCTCCATCGAGCGCAGGGCGATGTCGGGCTGGCCGAACTTGAAGCGAATCATCTCGCCCTGTTCGGTGACCCGGAGGCTGCCGTTCACCGACCCCGGCGGCTGCGAGAGGATGGCCGCATGCGCCGGGCCGCCGCCACGGCCGACGGTGCCGCCACGACCGTGGAACAGGGTCAGGTCGACGCCATGGCGACGACATATCTCGACCAGCGTCTCCTGGGCCCGGTACTGGGCCCAGGCGGCGGCCAGCTGACCGGCATCCTTGGCCGAATCCGAGTAGCCGATCATCACTTCCTGGCTGTCGCCGGCCATCTCGCGGTAGCCGGGCAGTGACAGCAGCCGGTCGATCACCTCGCCGGCGCGGTCCAGGTCGTCGAGCGTCTCGAACAGCGGTGCGATGGGCAACCGCACGTCACCGCCCACCTCCTTCATCAGCAGCGCCACCGCCAGCACATCCGAGGGCTGGCCGGCCATCGAGATGATATAGGTCCCCAGCGCCTCGCGATGTTCCTGGGCGATCACCCGGAAGGTATCGATGACCTCCCGCGCCTCGGTGGAGCAGTCCCAGCGCCGCGGGATCAGGGGCCGCGGCGAGGCCAGTTCCTCGAGCAGGAATGCCTGACGCTGCGCCTCGTCCCAGGCCTGATAGTCGCCAACCCCCAGGTAGCGGGTCAGTTCGTCGAGCATCTGTGTGTGGCGGCTG
This sequence comes from Modicisalibacter sp., assembly GCF_055145905.1. Lineage (NCBI taxonomy): Bacteria > Pseudomonadati > Pseudomonadota > Gammaproteobacteria > Oceanospirillales > Halomonadaceae > Modicisalibacter > Modicisalibacter sp. The sequence continues at coordinate 38,886 of NZ_JBSREH010000002.1, forward strand.
GACTCCTGGCGAATATCCAGCTTGGTCAGCGACACGCCGAACACCGCCACCCGCCGCAGGGTATCGAGCAACGCGCCGTTGGCGATGGTGTCCAGTCCCACGTCGCACAGCGAGCGGTAGCAAGTCAGCAACGGCGCATAGAGCTGATCGCGGGTTTCGATGATCGGCCCGCCCTCGAAGCTGCGCCCGTCGAGACACGCCTTGGCCCAGTCGCGAGTGGCCTCGACTCGCGCCAGCAACCGCCGGATCAGCGCCCGATAGGGCTCGGGCTCATCGCCGACCTCGGCCTTGAGGGCGCTGTTGGCCTTCCACATCGACAGTTCGGACTTGAGCTGTTCCAGATCGCGCAGATACAGGTCCGCGGCCATCCAGCGCCCGAGCAGCAGCACCTCGCGGGTGACCCTGGCGGTGACGTTGGGATTGCCGTCACGGTCGCCACCCATCCACGAGGCAAAGCGCAGCGGCGAGGCATCCAGCGGCAGCCGCTCCCCGGCGGCATCCAGCAGCAGGTTGTCGAGATCGCGGTGGAAGTCGGGCACCGCCTGCCACAGCGAGTTCTCGATCACCGCGAAGCCCCACTTGGCCTCGTCGACCGGCGTCGGCCGCTCGTGGCGAATCTCGTCGGTGTGCCAGGCCTGGCTGATCAGTTCCTGAAGACGCCCCTGAACCCGGGTGGCCTTCTCGGGATAGTCGACCGCGCCTTCCATCGCCGTCAGGCAGTCGTCGATGGCGTCGTACTTCTGGATCAGGGTACGCCGGATGACCTCGGTGGGGTGCGCGGTCAGCACCAGCTCGACGCGCATGCCGGCGAGCGTCTCGATCAGCTGGCGCGGCGAGTAGCCGGAGCGCCCGATGCGCTCGAACAGCTCGCCGAGCACCGGCTGGGATCCCGGCTTGTAATCCTCGACACGGCGGAACCGGGCGCGATAGTGCTGCTCGGCGATGTTGGCCAGGTTGAGAAACTGGTTGAAGGCACGGGTCACCGGCAGCAGGTCCTGGTCGGGCAACGCGCGCAGGTATTCGATCAGTTCGCGCTGCGAGCCGCCCTCCCCCTGGCGCCCCCGCTTGGCCAGCCCGCGGATCGCCTCGATCTTGTCGACGAACCCGTCGCCGAGGTCGTCGGCGATGGTGTGTCCCAGGCTGTCACCCAGGATGCGAACGTTGTCGCGCAACGATTCGTGCAGATCATCACTCATTGTTGTTGCTCTCCTCGGGGTAAGGATGTTCCCGCCGCTTGGCCTCGTTCCAGTGCCGGTCCATCTCCGCCAGGGAGACGTCCTGAGGCTGCCGGCCGTCGGCGGCCAGCGCCCGCTCGACATGCCGGAAGCGGCGCTCGAACTTGGCATTGGTGGTACGCAGGGCCTGCTCCGGGTCGGCGCCCAGTCGTCGCGCCAGGTTGACCACGGCGAACAGCAGGTCACCGACCTCCGCACGGGCCTCCTCGGTCTCGCCCGCTTCCAGTGCGTCTTCGACCTCGCCGAGTTCCTCGCGGATCTTGGCCAGCACGCCCCGCTCGTCGGGCCAGTCGAATCCCACGCGGGCGGCCCGCTTGCTCAGCTTGGCGGCCCGCGACAGCGCCGGCAGGTTGCGCGGCACGTCGTCGAGCACCGAGACGGCGGCCCGCTCGCGGCGCTCGTCAGCCTTCAGTGCCTCCCAGCGGGACTTGACCTGGCGCTCCTCGACCTCGGCCGCACTCACGCCCTCGCGGCGTGACGCCAGGGTGCCGTCGGGGAAGACATGCGGATGACGCGCCAGCATCTTGGCGGTCAGGGCATCGATCACGTCATGGAAGTCGAAACGCCCCTCCTCCTCGGCGAACCGGCTGTAGTAGACCACCTGGAACAGCAGGTCGCCCAGCTCGCCGGGCAGTTCGTCATAGGCGCGGCGCTCGATGGCGTCGGCGACCTCATAGGCTTCCTCAAGGGTATGAGGGACGATCGTCTCCCAGGTCTGCGTCACGTCCCAGGGGCAACCCTGCACCGGGTCGCGCAGCACCGCCATCAGGGTCAGCAGGTCGTCGAGGGTATGACGGCGATCGCTCATGCCCGCCCTCCCTTGCCGGCCCCGTTGCGCAGGCGCTTGACGTCGATGACGTTGGGCAGCTGCTGGATGCGCGAGAAGATCCGCCCCAGCGATTCCAGACCGTCGACCTCGAGCGTGATGTGCAGCCGGGCGGTATTGTCGTCCTTGTTGGTACGGGTATTGACGCCGAGCACGTTGACCCGATCGTGACTGAGCACATTCGTCACGTCACGCAGCAGCCCGGAGCGGTCCCAGGCCTCGATCTCGATGTCCACCGGGTACTGGGTCCGTGCCTGATCCCCCCATTCCACATCGACGATGCGCCCCGGCTCCTCGCTGCGCAACTGGAGAATGTTGGGGCAGTCCTGGCGGTGGATGGTCACGCCACGCCCCTGGGTGATGTAGCCGATGATCTGCTCGCCGGGGACCGGGTGGCAGCAGTTGGCCATGGAGGTCTTTAGGTTGCCCACGCCGAGCACGGTGATGCCGTCGCCGGGGCCCTTCGCCGTGCGCCGGGGCTTGGCCAGCAGGCGGTCGAGCTGCTCCTCGTCATCGGTGTCGCCGAACAGCTGCTGGGCCTGGTGCAGCACCTGGCCGATGCGCAGGTCGCCGGCGCCGATGGCCGCATACATGTCGTCGGGCGACGTGTAATTGACCGCGCCGGCCAGGGTGGCGAGATCCAGGCCCTCGAGATCCAGCCGCCGAAACTCCTTCTCGAACAGCGCCTTGCCTTCCTCGAGATTCTGTTCACGCGCCTGATGCTTGAACCAGGACTGGATCTTGGACCGAGCCCGGGAGGTCTTCACATACCCCAGACTGGGATTGATCCAGTCGCGGCTGGGTCCGCCCCGGGTGGCGGTGAGGATCTCGACCTGCTGGCCGGTCTTCAACCGATAGGTCAGCGGCACGATGCGGCCGTCGACCTTGGCGCCCCGGCAGCGATGGCCGATCTCGGTATGCACGCGGTAGGCGAAGTCGATCGGCGTGGCAATCCGTGGCAGATCGATGACATGCCCGTCGGGGGTGAACACGTAGATGCGATCCGGCGCCACGTCGCTGGACAGCCCTTCGCGCAGGTCGCCGAGATCGCCCACCTCGTCCTGCCATTCCAGCACCTGACGCAACCAGGCGATCTTCTCCTCGTAGCTGCGGCTCTTGCCGCCCACGTCGTGGCCCTTGTAGCGCCAGTGGGCGCAGACCCCGAGCTCGGCCTCCTCGTGCATGGCAAAGGTGCGAATCTGGATCTCCAGCACCTTGTTCTCGGGGCCGATGAGCGCGGTATGCAGCGACTGGTAGCCGTTCTTCTTGGGGTTGGCGATGTAGTCGTCGAACTCGTTGGGCACGTGGTGCCAGCGCGAGTGCACGATGCCCAGCGCGGTATAGCAGTCGGCCACCTCGGGCACCAGGATGCGCACCGCGCGCACATCGTAGACCTGCGAGAAGTCGATGTGCTTGCGCTTCATCTTGCGCCAGATGGAATAGATATGCTTGGCGCGGCCGCTGACCTCGTAGCGATGGATATGGTTCTGCTCGAGCAATTGCTTGAGCGTGGCGACCACATCCTGAATGTAGTGGTCGCGATCCACGCGCTTTTCGGCCAGCAGCCGGGCGATGGTCTTGTAGTCGTCCTCGTGCAGGTAGCGAAACGACAGGTCCTCGAGCTCCCACTTGAGATGACCGATGCCCAGGCGGTGGGCCAGCGGCGCATAGATGTCGAACACCTCGCGAGCCACGCTGAGCTGCTTCTCGCGCGGGGCGTCACGCACCTGGCGCAGGGCGCAGGTACGCTCGGCGATCTTGATCAGCGCCACCCGCACATCATCGATCATGGTCACCAGCATCTTGCGCAGGTTCTCCTGCTGGTTGTGCTGGGACATGCCGTGGCTGGGGGTCTGCTGCTGGCTGATCGCGGCCATGTTGAGCACGCCGTCGATCAGCCGGGCCACGCCGTGGCCGAAGCGCTTCTCGATCGCCGCCAGGCCGATCTGCCCCTCGCGCACGGCGCGATAGAGCACGGCGGCTTCCAGCGCCTCCTGATCGAGGCGCAGCTCACCGAGGATGTCCGCCATCTCCAGCCCGGTGCGGAAGCTGGAGCCGTCTTCCAGCCACGCCTTGTGGGGCTTTTCCGTCTCGCGGGCGCGGCGCCGGGACAGCTCGCAGGCCGACTTGAGCTCGTCCACGTCGCGCAGGGTGACGTCGTCCTGCAGACGCGCCAGCCAGCGGTCGATATCGACCTGCCCGTCGCCGTCGAGGGGTTGATCTTCGCGAACCTTGACCATGATTGTCTGGGTGCCTCTTCCTATTGTTCGATGTGGCGATATCGCCCCATCCGCTCATCCTGCGCGTTCGAACAGCAGCATCGATTCGAGATGGGCGGTCTGCGTGAACATGTCGGCCACGGCGGCGCGCCGCAGCCGGTAGCCGCCATGCACCAGACGCGCCGCATCGCGGGCCAGGGTCGCCGGATCGCAGGCCACGTAGAGCACGCGCGGCACCGCCGACGACGCCAGGGCGTCACAGGCCGCCTCGGCGCCTTCGCGGGGCGGATCCAGCACCACGATGTCGGGGGCGTCTCGCCAGTCCGGGGCAACGCCGAGATCGTGGGCCCGCGCCGTGACATTGCCCAGGCCGTTGGCCAGTGCATTGGCCTGCAGGCGCTGCACCATCGCGGCGCTGCCCTCCAGCGCCATCACCTCGCCGACCCGGGTCGCCAGCGACAGGGTAAAATTGCCGATACCGGCGAACAGATCGTGGACACGCTCACCACCCGACGGCGCCAGCCACGCCAGCGCCCGCTGAACCAGCTGCTGGTTGACGCCGGCGTTGACCTGCAGAAAGTCGCCCGGTGCGAAATCCAAGGTGACGTCGCGGGCCCCTCCCTTCAGGGTATAGCGCAGCGTTCCGGGCTTGCCGAGCCAGCGCCAGGCCGGCTGCTCGCGGCCCACCAGCCAGGCGACCGCCACGCCGTTGGCCTCGCCCCAGTCCTGCCAGCGCCGGGCGTCCTCGGCCTGCTCGCGAAGCTGGCGTACCACGACGACCTGCTCCGTCTCACCAGCGACCAGTTCCAGATGGCCGACATGCCGCGGCGCCGCCAGGGTCGGCAGCAAGGCCCGCAGCGGCGCGATCAGGGCCGCCAGTTCGGGCATCAGCACCGGGCAGTCATCGACGTCGATCAGGTGGTGGCTGCCGCGGGCCCGGAACCCGAGATGCACGTCGCCGGCATTGTCACGACGTACACCGAGCCGAGCCCGGCGCCGATAGCCCAGTGGCTCAGCCGCCAGCAGCTCGATGGACTCGGGCGCGTCGACACCCTGGCGACGCAGCTGGTCGGCCAGCACCTCGCGCTTGTGCTCGCGCTGGGCCTCGACGGCCAGATGCTGCAGATCGCAGCCGCCGCAGCTGCCGTAGACCGCGCAGACGGGCGCCACCCGCGTCGTCGCCGTGGTCAGCCGCTCGCGCACATGCGCCTCGTCGTAGCGCTTGCGCGTGGTGTGCACCGCCACCATCACCCGCTCACCGGGCAGGGCATCACTGACGAAAAGGGTCTTGCCGGCCGCGTCGCGCGCCACGCCGCGGCCGTCATGCGAGAGGCGTTCGATCTCCACCACCCCGCCGGCCTCGTCAGCCCCGCACGGTGCCACGGCATCCTGACGGTTCCGCTGCGCCTTGCGCGGCGTGCGCCGCTCGCCCAGTCGGCTCATGTCAGACCTCGGGGGCGAACAGGCCCGTGGACAGGTAGCGGTCGCCCCGGTCGCAGACGATGAACACGATCACCGCATTCTCGACCTGCTCGGCGACGCGCAGCGCGCCGGCCAGCGCGCCGCCCGAGGAAACGCCGGCGAGGATGCCTTCCTCGCGCGCCAGACGACGCATGTGTTCCTCGGCCTCGTGCTGGCCGATGTCGAGCACGTCATCGACGCGCGAGGCCTCGAAGATGCTCGGCAGGTAGGCCTGTGGCCAGCGGCGGATGCCGGCGATGCTGGCACCATCCTCGGGCTGCAGGCCGACGATCCGGATCTGCGGATTGCGCTCCTTGAGATAGCGCGACACCCCCATGATCGTGCCGGTGGTGCCCATCGAGCTGACGAAATGGGTGATGCTGCCGGCGGTCTGCTCCCAGAGCTCCGGCCCTGTGGTGCGGTAGTGCGCCAGCGGGTTGTCCGGGTTGGCGAACTGGTTGAGCGGCTTGCCCTCGCCCCGGGCGACCATCTCGTCGGCCAGGTCGCGGGCGCCTTCCATGCCCTGTTCGCCGGTGACCGTGATCAGCGTCGCGCCGTAGGCCGCCATGGCCTGCTTGCGCTCGCTGGAGGCGCTGTCGGGCATGATCAGCACCATGCGATAGCCCTTGATGGCGGCGGCCATCGCCAGGGCGATGCCGGTGTTGCCCGAGGTGGCCTCGATCAGGGTGTCGCCCGGGGCGATCTCGTCCCGGGCCTCGGCTTCACGAATCATCGACAGGGCCGCACGGTCCTTGACCGAGCCCGCCGGGTTGTTGCCCTCCAGCTTGGCCAGCAGCGTGTTGTTGCGACCGGCTCCGATACGCTGCAGGCGGACCAGCGGCGTGTTGCCGACGACATCCTCGAGGGTGGGAAAGTGCATGACGGTTTCCTTCTGCGCCGGGGCGAGCTGTCATTCGGCGAGCGCCCGAACGGTGAATAAGAACTGGCCGCATTATATCGTCGCCGCCCGGTGGTGGACAGGCGGGGGGGCCGGTCTGTGGCATACTGTCAGCCCATGTCGCGTCTTCGGAATCTCGCCCCATGACCCTGTGGTTGCGCCTGCTGCTGGCCTTGCTGGTCATTCCCTGGCTACTGATGCTGGCGCTGGGCGGCTGGCAGTTCGCCGCGGACGACCGCCAGCGCCGCGAAGCGCTGGTGACGCGCATCGAGGACGGGGTCAGGGTGCTCGCGCCCTTCCTCGCCGAGACCCGAGACACGGCAACGGCGGCGCCACCGGCAGCGCTGCTGGACCGGCTGGCCCGACTGACGGATGTAGACGCGGTGCACTGGCGCGATACTGCCGCGACGAACACCCCACCTCCTGGCCGGGCGGCCCTGACCCGGCGCGACGGCCGGGCACACGTGATCGTGCCGCTGCCTGCCGAAGGCAATGTCGCTCCCCCCGCCTGGCTGGACGTGACTCTCGACGACGGCGCCCTGAGCCTGCCGCGCTATCGCCAGCTGGCCGGCTGGGCGGTCGCACTGACCCTGGCCATGCTGGTACTGGGCCTCATCGCGCTGCTGGTGCCGCGTCGTGCCCTGGCGACCATCGCAGAACAACGCCATGTTCTGGAGCGGCTACGGGCCGGCGACACCAGCGCCCGCCTGCCCAACGAAGGCCCCCACGAACTGGCGCTGCTGTCCCTTGCCATCAACGGGCTCGCCGACACGCTGGCCTCAAGCCACCCGGCCGACACGCCGGTGACCACGGAACTGCGCGCCTCGCTGCAGACCATCGAGCGCCAGAACGCCGAACTCGAGAACGCCCGCCAGCAGGCACTGGATGCCAGTCGCGTGAAATCGGAGTTTCTCGCCAATGTCAGTCACGAGATCCGCACCCCGCTCAACGGCATCATCGGTTTCTGCCGCCTGCTCGAGCGCAGTCCGCTGGACGCCCGCCAGCAGGAGTGGCTGGAAAATGTCACCCTCGCGGCCGACAATCTGCTGTCGCTGGTCAACGGCATTCTGGATTTTTCCAAGCTCGAGGCCGGCAAGCTGGCGCTCGATACCGCCGGCCTGGACATTGCCGAGGTGATCGACGAGGTCCTGCTCCTGCAGGCCCCCGCCGCCCAGGGCAAGGGACTCGAGATGCTGGGGCTGGTCTATGACGACGTCCCGACAACACTGTCGGGCGATCCGCTGCGGATCAAGCAGATCCTCACCAACCTGGTCCACAATGCCGTCAAGTTCACCGATCGCGGCGAGGTTCTGGTGCGCGTTCAGGTCGAGGCGGAATACGGCAGCCGGGTCGTGCTGGGCATTCGCGTCAGCGACACCGGCGTCGGCCTGGCCGAGGAGATTCGGGACCAGCTGTTCCAGCCGTTCGTGCAATCCGAGGCCACCCGCCTGAGTCACCCCGGCGGCACCGGTCTCGGGCTGATGATCTGCAAGAAGCTGCTCGATCAGATGGACGGCGAGATTCGCGCCGACGGCACGCCCGGAGGCGGCACCACCTTCCACGTGACATTGCCGCTGGACGTGGTGGAATCTGCCGGCGAACGCGGCACGGCGCTCGACCTGAGCGGGCGGTGCCTGGTACTCGTCGAGCCGCACACCCCCAGCCGCCGCGCCCTCGCTCACCTGCTGCGTCAGGCCGGTGCCGAGGTGGTGATGCGTGATGCGTCGCCGACGGCCGAGTCACTGCCGGCGGGCACGGACCTGGTGATCGAGGCGGTGTCAGCGGGCATCGATCCCGTGACCCGGGCACGTCTGGGACGGCTGCCCTGCCCCGTACTGGTACTGGGCAAGTGCGAACCCCGGGAGTCGGAGACCGGCGGCCTGCCCGACACCATTCGCTGGTTCAGCAAACCCCTGACCCGTGCACGCCTGGCCGTCGCGCTGAGCGAACTGCTGCCGGCCGGTTCTCTCTCCCTGGCTGCCCATGCCGCGGACGAGGCGCCCTCGCCCCAGGGGGCCTGCGTGATGATCGTCGACGATATTGCCTCCAACCGCCTGCTGGTCAGCGAATTGCTGCGCCAGCGCGGCATCGAGAACATATTCTGTGCCGACAGCGGCGAGGCGGCACTGGCCCTGGCGCGCCGGCAGAGCGCCGACCTGGTACTGATGGATATTCGCATGTCGGGCATGGACGGCATCGCGACCACGACCGCGCTGCGCCGGCTCGGCGGTCCATGGCGCCACTGCCCGGTCATCGCCCTTACCGCCCACGCCCGCCCCGCGGACATCCGCTCGCTGCTGGCGTCGGGGATGCAGGCAGTACTGATCAAGCCGCTCGACGAGCAGGCCCTGGACCGCGTGCTGGACGATTACCTGGCCCTCCCTCCTGCGCCCGATGCCGCCGCGACGCCTGCCCGGCGCGACACGGCGGCCGACGACGACGAGCTTCCGGTCGTCGATGCCGAGCTCGGCATCACGCTGGCGGGGGGGCGCCCGGAACTGGCCGAACGGATGCTGGCGACGCTGCTGGAAAGTCTCGACGCGACCGAGGCCGAACTGCGACGCACCTACGAAAGCGGCGACGACACTGCCTTCCTCGACGCCGTGCACCATCTCAATGGTGCCTGCCGCTACTGTGGCGTGCCGCAGCTGGCCCTGGTCGCCGAGACCCTCGAGTCACGCCTGCGCGCCCAGGGCATCGCCAGCGTGGCGGACATCTACGAGACCCTGCTCAATGCCCTGCAACGACTGCGTGCCTGGCAAACCGCGCAGACTCGCCCGGTCGCGCCAGGCACCGACGACTGACTAGTCGTGCTCGTCGTGGCCGTGGTCATGTTCATGACCGTCGAGGGCGGCCACGAAACCGGCTTCATAGCCCGCCACGACCAGCCGCTTCATCTCGGCAACCGCCTCCTTGAGCCCCACGAACAGGGCGCGAGCGATGATCGCGTGGCCGATATTGAGTTCATGAATGCCGGGAATCGCGGCGATGGGCTCGACATTGTGGTAGTGCAGGCCATGTCCCGCATTGACCGTCAGCCCCAGCTCCTGGGCCAGTTCCGCCGCGGCGGCCACCCGGGCGTGTTCGATGCGGGCAGTCTCGCCCCGGGCCTCGGCATAGGCACCGGTGTGCAGTTCGATGACCGGTGCACCGACCTCGTGGGCGGCACGAATCTGCTCGGGCTCGGGGTCGATGAACAGCGACACCTCGCAACCCGCGGCGGCCAGACGCTCGCAGGCCGACGCGATCGCGGCCCGGCCGCCGACCACGTCCAGCCCGCCTTCGGTGGTCAGCTCCTCGCGCTTTTCCGGGACCAGGCAGACGTTCGCCGGCTTGACGCGCTCGGCGAAGGCGACCATCTCCGCGGTGACCGCCATCTCCAGGTTGATGCGCGTGTTGACGACCTCGGCCAGGCGCAGCACGTCGTGCTCCTGAATGTGCCGACGATCCTCGCGCAGGTGCAGCGTGATGCCATCGGCACCGGCCTCCTCGGCCAGCAGCGCGGCCTGGACCGGATCGGGATAACGGGTACCGCGCGCCTGGCGCAGGGTCGCCACATGGTCGATGTTGACGCCGAGCAGGATGCGGGGAGGCTGCATGGGGGTACTCCTTGGATAAGCCGCAGGGATGGAGGGGCATCTTAGCGCCTACCGGCGGTGGCTTACACCTCGCGCCGCTCGCCGCGGCGCCGTGCCACCAGCGCGCGCATCAGTTCCCGCGAGCGCAGCGGGCGCTCGCCCAGCAGCGTATCCAGTGCGGCACGCGTCAACGTCCTGGCGACCCGGGCCAGCCCCGGACGCTCCCAGTCGCCCGCAGCCAGCAGCCGCAGGGCCCGCCCCTCCATGCCCCACCCTTCTTCGGTCGACGAGAAGCGGCGAAGCTCGGGGCGATAGACGTAGCGGGCCTGGGGGTCCAGGGCCTGATCCCGACAATCGAGGAAGACCGGTTCGCTGTCGAGCGCCTCGAGGAGGCTGAGCTCCAGCCGACGCAGGGCGCCGGCGCGCTGCGCCGGCATGGTCAGCGCGTCGAGTGCCGCCGTGTAGTAGGCGAAGACATCCGGAACCGGCAGCAAGGGCGGCAACAGCCGGGTCAGCAGCTCGTTAGCGTACAGGCCGCACAGTAGGCCCTCGCCGGCCAGCAGCGATACCGACCCTCGCGACTCGAGCAGCCGCAGCCGCTTGAGTTCACGATCGCCCTGCCAGGTGACATGTAGCGGCGCGAAGGGCTGCAGGCGCCCACGCGACTTGCTGCCGGCCCGCTGCACACCCTGGGCCACGGCACGCACCCGGCCGTGCTCGAGCGTGATCAGCTCGACCAGGGCGCTGGTCTCGCGGTAGGGCCGCTTGTGCAGCAGATAGGCCGGCTGAGGGATCATGACTGCCTCCCTGACGCCGGACGAGACCTCGCCGAGCGACGATCAGGCAAGGCGAAGAGCGGTGAGAATGCGGAGTTTACACAGGGGTAAATGAGCATTTTGAACCGCTCTTCAACACAGCATTGATCGAGCGCAGGCAGGTATCGCCGGCGTCAGTCCAGGTCGTAGCCCAGGCTCTTCAGGGCCCGATCATCGTCCGACCAGCCACGCTTGACCTTGACCCAGAGGTTGAGCATCACCTTGGCCCCGAGGGCCCGCTCCATCTCGAGCCGTGCCTCGCGGCCGATCTTCTTGATCCGTTCGCCGTTCTCGCCGATCAGGATCTTCTTCTGCCCGGGGCGCTCAACCAGCATCAGCGCACTGATGTGAATGACACGCCCCTCGTCACGGAACTCCTCGATCTCGACCGTCATCTGGTAGGGCAGCTCGTCGCCGAGCTGGCGCATGACCTTCTCGCGCACCAGTTCGGCGGCCAGGAAGCGCTGGCTGCGATCGGTGATCTGATCCTCGGGAAAGTAGTGGATCCCCTCGGGCAGATACTGGGCCACCTCGGCCTCGAGCTCGGGGACATTGGTGCCGTGCTTGGCGGAAATCGGCAGGATGGCGGCGAACTCGCGCTTGGCCTGCAGCGACTCCAGCCACGGCAGCAGCGTGCTCTTGTCCTTGAGCCAGTCAACCTTGTTGACCGCGAGAATCACCGGCGCCCGCACATGGGTCAGCTTGTCGAGCACCACGTCGTCTTCTTCGGTCCAGCGAGTGCGGTCGACCAGGAAGACCACGCAATCGATATCGCGCAGGGCCTGGGTCGCCGCCTGGTTCATGAAGCGATTGATGGCCTTGTTGCGATCCCGGGACTGGATGTGCATACCCGGGGTGTCGACATAGATGAACTGCGTCTCGTCCTCGGTCTTGATCCCCATCACCTGGTGGCGCGTGGTCTGCGGACGACGCGAGGTGATCGAGACCTTCTGCCCGAGGATGCGGTTCATCAGGGTCGACTTGCCGACGTTGGGCCGGCCGACAATGGCCACGAAACCACAGCGTTGGGTCATGAGCGCCCTCCTCGCGGCTCGAGCCGGTGCAAGGCCTGCTCGGCCGCCTGCTGTTCGGCATGCCGGCGGCTGGAGCCGACACCCAGAGTATGTTCGTCGAGCATCGCCACGTGGCACTCGACGGTGAAGGTCTGCGCATGCGCCTCGCCTTCCACCGACACCACCTCGTAGCGCGGCAGCGGTGACTGGCGGGACTGCAGGAACTCCTGAAGCCGCGTCTTGGGGTCCTTCTGGGTATCGTGCAGATTGATCGACTCGAGCCGTGTGCCGTACCAGGCGAGGATGCGCGCCTTGACCGCATCCATCCCGGCATCCAGATAGATGGCGCCGATCACGGCCTCCATGGCATCGGCAAGGATCGATTCACGCCGGAATCCACCGCTTTTCAGTTCGCCCGATCCGAGCCTGAGCTGCTCGCCGAGCTCGAACTCCCGGGCCAGTTCCGCCAGTGTCTGGCCCTTGACCAGACGCGCGCGCAGACGCGACAGCTGGCCTTCACGGGCCTGGGGAAAACGCTGGAAAAGCGCCTCCCCGATCACGAAATTGACGATGGAATCCCCCAGAAATTCCAGGCGTTCGTTGTTGTCGCCACCGTAGCTGCGATGCGTCAGGGCCAGTTCCAGCAGCGCCGGATCACGAAAGTCATGACCGATGCGGCGGCTGAAGGCTTGTTGCGAGGTAGTCACGAAACGTCCGCTCTCGAATTCTCTTGAATGGTGGGTATCCGGCTCATGGAATCAGGCGCACCGAGCTGAAGCTGGGCAGTCCGCCATCCCAGTGCATCCATACGGCAAAGGCCTTGCCGACGATATTCTCTTCCGGCACGAAGCCCCAGTAGCGACTGTCGTTGGAATGGTCGCGGTTGTCGCCCATCATGAAATAGTGGCCCGGCGGCACCACCACCTCGCGCATCTGCGGCCCCGGGTCCCGCGGGTTGTTGTAGATGGCATGCTCGTGTTCGCCCAGCCACTCCTTGAAGCGCACCTCGCCCGGCGCGGTCTCGGGGTTGCGATCCGCCACCTCCTTGGGCACCGGCTTGCCGTTGACGTAGAGCTGCTTGCCCTCGTAGCGGATCCGGTCGCCGGGCAGCCCCACGACACGCTTGATGAAGTCCACCGAGGGGTCTTCCGGAAAGCGGAACACCATCACGTCACCACGCTCGGGCTCGCCCAGGTCGAGCACCTTGGTGTTCACCACCGGCAGGCGCAACCCGTAGGTGAACTTGTTGACCAGGATGAAGTCCCCCACTTCGAGCGTGGGACGCATTGAGCCGGAGGGAATCTGGAACGGCTCGACGAGGAAGCTGCGCAGCAGCAGCACGACCAGCAGGACGGGGAAGAACGACCGGGCATAGTCGACCGGCCAGGGCTCGCGCGTCAGCTTGCGGCGCGCCGTGTCATCGAGCGTCACCGCCTCGCCGGCCTCGGCGGCGACCAGCCGCGCCCGACGGCGGCGCCGCCACCAGACCACATCCAGCAACCAGACCAGTCCGGTGACGGCCACGGCCACCACCAGCAGCAGCGAAAAATCCATGTCTCTTTCAGTTCCTAGTCATTGACCTTGAGTACGGCGAGGAAGGCATCCTGGGGGATCTCGACGCGCCCCACCTGCTTCATGCGCTTCTTGCCGGCCTTCTGCTTCTCGAGCAGCTTCTTCTTGCGCGTCACATCCCCGCCATAGCACTTGGCGGTCACGTTCTTGCGCAGCGCCTTGACCGTGGAGCGGGCCACGACCTGGCTGCCGATGGTGGCCTGAATCGCCACATCGAACATCTGCCGGGGAATCAGTTCCTTCATTTTCTCGACCAGTGCCCGGCCGCGCCCCTGGGCATGATCGCGATGCACGATCGCTGCCAGGGCGTCAACCTTGTCGCCGTTGATCAGCACGTCGAGACGCACCAGCTTGGCCGCCTGGAAACGCACGAAGCCGTAGTCGAGCGAGGCATAGCCGCGGGAGACCGACTTGAGGCGGTCGAAGAAATCCATCACCACCTCGCTCATCGGCAACTCGTAGGTGAGCTGGATCTGATTGCCGAGGAACTGCATGTCCTGCTGTACGCCGCGGCGCTGCTCGCACTCGGCGATCACGTTGCCCACGAACTCCTGAGGTACCAGGATGCTGGCCTTGACGATCGGCTCGCGCATCTCCTCGACGTTGGCCAGATCCGGCAGCTTCGAGGGGTTGGAAACATAGAGCACATCCTCGTTCTTCAGCACCAGCTCGTAGACCACCGTCGGCGCAGTGGTCAGCAGGTCGAGGTTGTACTCGCGCTCGAGTCGCTCCTGGATGATCTCCATGTGCAGCGTACCGAGGAAACCGACGCGGAAGCCGAAGCCCAGAGCGTCGGAGTTCTCCGGTTCGTAATCCAGCGAAGCATCGTTGAGCGCCAGCTTCTCGAGGGCGTCGCGAAATTCCTCGTAGTCGTCGGAGCTGACCGGGAACATGCCCGCGTAGACCTGCGGCTTGACCTTCTGGAACCCGGGCAGGCGCGGCGTATCCGGTGTCCTGGCGTGGGTGATGGTGTCGCCCACCGGGGCACCGTGGATGTCCTTGATCCCGGCCACCACGAAGCCCACCTCACCGGCGCGCAGGATACCGGTCTGCTTGCGCTTGGGGGTGAAGATACCCACCTCGGTGACGTCCCAGTCGCGTCCCGTGGAGGTCATGCGGATCTTGTCACCCTTGCGCAGCGTGCCGTCGAACAGGCGAATCAGCGACACCACGCCCAGGTAGTTGTCGAACCAGGAGTCGATGATCAGCGCCTGCAGCGGCTTTTCGGCATCTCCTCTGGGCGGTGGAATGTCGCGAACCAGACGCTCCAGCAGCCCCTCCATGCCGATGCCGGTCTTGGCCGAGACCTGGCAGGCATCGGCGGCATCCAGGCCGATGATCTCCTCGACCTCCTGGGCCACGCGGTCCGGATCGGCCTGGGGCAGGTCGATCTTGTTGAGCACCGGCAGCACTTCCAGATCCTGGGCGATCGCCGTGTAGCAGTTGGCTACCGACTGGGCCTCGACGCCCTGGGCGGCATCCACCACCAGCAGCGCGCCTTCGCAGGCGTAGAGCGACCGCGAGACCTCGTAGGAGAAGTCGACGTGCCCCGGGGTATCGATGAAGTTGAGTTGATAGACCTCGCCGTCATCGGCGTGGTAGTCCAGCGTCACGGACTGGGCCTTGATGGTGATGCCGCGCTCGCGCTCAAGATCCATCGAGTCGAGCACCTGCTCCTTGAGCTCGCGCTCGGTCAGCCCGCCGCAGAGCTGTATGATGCGATCGGCCAGGGTCGACTTGCCGTGGTCGATGTGCGCAATAATCGAAAAATTTCGTATGTTGTTGATGACCTTGCGATTGTCGTTGCTGCTCATTGACGCCTGTCCGGTGTTGTGTACACGATCTCGCCGCGTCGGCTGGCGAACGACGAACGATCGAGTAACGTAATCGATTGGCGGGCATTGTACCGACAAGCCCGCGGCATGGACAGCGACGCGCCGGCGCCGGAGATGAACACGACGACGGGGCCCAAAGGCCCCGCCGCCGACATGCCTGACGCCACTGGCAGTGTTACTCGCCACCACCCAGACGCAGCGCCACGAACAGCGAGTGGCCGTCGCGGATCAACCGCACCGGCACCACACTGTTGCCCTTGACCGATGCGATCGCCGAAGCCAGCTGATTGGCGGAGTCGATCGGCTTCTGAGCCACCGAGACGATGATGTCACCGCTCTGAATGCCCGCGGCGGCAGCGGCACCACTCGGATCGACCTGCACGATGCGCACGCCGTGGTCGAGGCCCAGGCGCTCTAGCTGGCGGCTGTCGAGATCGCTGACCGCCACGCCCAGGCGGGTCTGCGAATCGTTGCCCGGCTGCCCCTGCATCGCCTGCTGATCGCTTTCCGGCCAGTCACCGACGGTCACCTTCTGGGTCCGCTCCTTGCCGTTGCGCAGCAACTTGAGCGATACCGTCTCGCCCGGCGCCACCTTGCCGATCAGCCGCGGCAACTTGCTGGACTGATCGACCGCGTCCCCGTTCACACCGAGGATGATGTCACCGGCCTGCAGACCGGCCTTGGCCGCCGGCGATTCGTCCGCCACCTCGGCGATCAGGGCCCCGTGCGAATCTTTCATGCCGAAGGACTCGGCCAAATCCCGGGATACCGGCTGGATCACCACGCCCAGCCAGCCACGGCTGACGTGACCGGTCGCCTTGAGCTGGTCGGCGATATCCATCGCCACATTGATCGGAATCGCGAAGGACAGCCCCATGAAGCCGCCGCTGCGGGTGAAGATCTGCGAGTTGATACCCACGACCTTGCCGTCGAGATTGAACAGCGGGCCGCCGGAGTTGCCGGGGTTGATCGCCACATCGGTCTGGATGAACGGCACGTAGGTATCGGTCGGCAGGGTACGATCGATGGCGCTGACGATGCCCGACGTCACCGAATGATCGAAGCCGAACGGCGAGCCGATGGCGGCCACCCATTCACCGACCTCGAGGTCATCGGAATTGCCGATATTGAGCGTCGGCAGATCCTTGGCATCGACCTTGAGCAGCGCCACATCGGTCTTCTTGTCGGCACCGACCAGCTTGGCCTTGAGTTCGCGGCGATCATTGAGACGCACCACGATCTTGTCGGCCCCGTCGACGACATGCGCATTGGTCAGGATATAGCCGTCCTTGCTGATGATGAAACCGGACCCCAGCGAATGACGCTCTTCGGTGCCACTGTTATTGCCCTGTTGTCCCGGCCCGAACGGGGTCTGGTCACCGAAGAAATGCCGGAAGATTTCCGGAACATCCTGGTTGGATCCGCCCCAGGGGCCCATGTTGCGACGCTGAACCTCCTGGGTTGTCGAGATATTCACCACCCCCGGCGCCGCCTGCTTCACCAGCTCGGTAAAGTCCGGCAACTCGCGCGCTTGTGCCGCCTGCACGGCGAACGCGGCGAGCACGAGCATCAGCCACATGGAGACCTGTCGTGTGATGCGTTGCATTGAGAACTCCTGCTTGCTGTCTGGGAGTCATTCCGCCCGGCGGACTCCGGAAACATCGAAAAACGCGCGGTCGACGAGAACACCATCAGCACGAAAACCGCCACCGTCACATCCTTCGACATCCGGCGACACCGCCCGCGAAAAGAAGCTCCATCGCGAAACGCGGTTATTTGTCGGTGAGCACCTTTCATCGCCGACCGACGACCAGGCACTCGACGAGTTTGAGTCACCTCACCGCAAAGAGTTCAGCCGACTCGATGAAATTGTCGCGATCGGACAACACCTCATGGCCCGACATTCCTGCCAGGGCCGAAACGAAAAAGGCCCGCCGAAGGCGGGCCGGGCATGACGGGTCACGGCTCGAACAAGCCGGAACGCAAGGCGGAGGGACAACACACTAACGCGCGCCGACGGGCGGCCGATACTCCATCCCTTCCACGACGCGAGCCAGGGCCATGGGCGGCACCTCGCCGATCGCCACAATCTGGAAGACCCGTTCGCCGAGGCGGACATGGCGAACCGCCGCATGGGTAATACCCAGCCGGTGCATGCCGGCACGCAGTATCCGCTGCCGACGCTGCACAGGCTCGATGAAGAGGCTGAAACTGGACAAGCCGTCGCTGTAGAGGCGATGGGCTACCGGCGCGGAACGCACCCCGAAATCATTGGGCAGCGGCAGAGCATGATAGCCGGTGGGCAGCCAACGGGCTGCCCAGGGAGACGAAGGCTGCGTCGCCAGCGGCTCGAAATCGATGGTGCCGTCATACAGCGACGGTTCACCCAGTTCGGTCATCTGGAAGGTTTCCAGGACGCGGCCATCGAGCCCCACCATGACCTGCTTGAGGGGCAGACCGGTGCGCTTGTCGAGCCATAACCGATGCCCGTAGCGGAGGTTGTCCTGCGACTCGATATTCAGCCGGACCACGTCGCGCCCGGCCACGCGGGACGCCCCGTCCAGGGTCAGCTGATAATGACCATCGAGCCGCGCGAGAATCGCCGCCGGTGCTGCCCGCCCGGTACCGATGGCTTCCGCCGGGCTGCCCCGACCGACACGTCCACGCCGCTCATAGACCACCGGCGGCCCGTCGAGATAGCTAGCGATTTCACGTTCCACGCCGTTCTCGACGTCGTGAGACAGCGCCAGGGTCCGCACGCCGTCACCGCTGATGCGCACCGCACGGGCCCGGAATTCGTAGCAATGGCTGGCCCACAGGCTGCGTTCCAGCCAGTCGCGTGGCGTGTCCGGGGTCGAGGCATCAGTCAACTGCAGGCAGTCGAGCCCCGTGGCAGCCGAGGCGTCAGCCCGGGCCGGCCCGGCGCCCCACAGCCACAGCAACGGCGCGGCCAGCGCGATCCAGCGAGTCGGCATCAACGCACACCCAGGGAGTCCTGCGCCGATGCACGCAGCAATGGCATCCAGGTTTCGCCGGAGCGATAGGCCGCGCCCTGGGCGTGGCGATCCAGGTAGCCCTGCAACAACTGGGCCTGTTCGAAGTCGAGACTCGGCGATTGCGAGTCGGGTGCCAGGAACATCGGCGTCTCGACGTTGGCACCGACCGTCATCAGGCCGCTGCCACCGCCATCGCTGACCAGCGAGGAGTAGCGCGGCAGGCTGACCGGCTCGGCACCGCCACCCTGAAGGCGCGGAAGATTCGAGACGGCACTGCCGCCGCTCGCCGTCGATGCGCCGGACTCGGCGGTCATGGCCGGCGCGCCGGCCGGATCCATGCCGTTGTAGACCTGCACCCCGGTAATGACCATCAGCGATACCGTGGCCGCGATGGCGGCGCTGCCGGCGAAGGAAAGCCCGCCATGACGCCGGGGAGCGGTGGCATCCTGCACCTCGGGACGCGGCTCCCGCTCGATTCGTGCCATGATGCCTGCCGAGAGATCGGTGGTGACATCGACATCCCGGTCCCGGTTCATGAGACTGCGCGCCAGATGATAGCGCCGCCAGGCATCGGCACTCTGGTCGCCCGCATCATCGAGCGACTTGAGCACGCGCCGCAGCTCGAGTTCATCCCCTTCGTTGTCCATCAGCGCGGACAGCGATTCGCGTAGATTGTCGTTCATTTTACACCCTCACAGTCGATGGAGCGGCAACCGCGACCGCCCCGGCTCGACACGACATTCCCATCATCCTGCGCCCGTTTGCGGCGCCCCGTCAGTTCCTTCGCACCCAAGGATGCGACACCCCGTGTGACGCCGGAACGGCCGGACAGTTCAGTCACAGGGCCAATTTTCTTGATGCGCATCACTCGTGAATCGGATCCTGTTGCCGTGACTGGCTCAACAGCGGCTGGATATGCTTGTCCACCGCCTCGCGCGCCCGGAAGATACGCGACCGCACGGTGCCCACCGGGCACTGCATGATGTTAGCGATATCCTCGTAGGAAAGCCCGTCCATCTCGCGCAACGTGATCGCCGTGCGCAGATCCTCCGGCAGCTGCTCGATCGCCTCGAAGACCGCCGCCTCGAGCTGGTCGCGGGCCATCGCCGCCTCCGGCGTCTCGATGTCGGAGAGCCGCCCGCTGTGATCCACCACCTCGGCGTCATTGATATCCAGGTCGCTGCCCGGCGGGCGCCGCCCCTTGGAAACCAGATAGTTCTTGGCCGTGTTGATGGCGATGCGATACATCCAGGTATAGAAGGCGCTCTCGGAACGGAAGTTGCCCAGGGCGCGGTAGGCCTTGATGAACGCCTCCTGAGCGACGTCCTGGACCTCGGCATGATCGTGCACGTAACGCCCGATCAGACCGAGAATCTTGTGCTGGTATTTCTTGACCAGCAGATCGAAGGCTCGGGTATCGCCCCGCTGGGCGCGTTCGACGAGTTGCTGATCGGTTTCCCGCGCGCCCATTCAGTACGTCTCCCGGCAAACGGGAAAGACCAGACGGACAGGCGAACAGAAGCGCCTTCGCGGCGTGACACGGTGGAGATTCATGAATGCAAGCTGAGCCCTGGCTGACGAACGTTTTGTGCTAAGTGTTCCTGTTTATGGCTACGGCATCAACCGGCAGCATGTGCCTGGCTTGACGCACCGGGCCAAAAAGCGGCGTCACAATTGATTTTTTCGCCCCTCGCGGGCGATAGTAACGGGATTCTCCCCCATGCGATTCACAGGTAGCTGAATGTCGGAACAGCAGGTCAACAACCTCAACGTTCTTTCCCAGGACGTCCTGATCACACCCGAAGCCCTCAAGCAGGAAATTCCGCTGTCGGAAAGCGCCGAGCGGACCGTGATCGAAGGGCGTCACACCATCCAGCGGATTCTCGACGGTGACGATCCGCGCCTGCTGGTCGTGATCGGCCCCTGCTCTATCCACGATGTCGACGCCGCCCGTGACTATGCGCGCCGGCTGCGCCAGCTGGCGGACAGCGTCAGCGACAGCCTCTACGTGGTGATGCGCGTCTACTTCGAGAAGCCGCGGACCACCGTCGGCTGGAAGGGCCTGATCAACGATCCTCACATCAATGACTCCTTCGAGATCGAGGAAGGCCTGCATATCGCCCGCCGCCTGCTGGTGGAGCTGGCCGAGATGGGGCTGCCGCTGGCCACCGAAGCCCTCGACCCGATCTCGCCGCAGTACCTGCAGGACTGCATCAGCTGGTCGGCGATCGGTGCGCGTACCACCGAGTCGCAGACGCACCGCGAAATGGCCTCGGGGCTCTCCTGCCCGGTGGGCTTCAAGAACGGCACCGACGGCAGCCTCGACGTCGCCGTCAACGCCCTCAAGTCGGTGGCCCATCCACACAACTTCCTGGGCATCGACCAGGCCGGCCAGGTCGCGATCATTCGCACACGCGGCAATGCCTACGGGCACGTGGTGCTGCGCGGCGGCAACGGCAAGCCCAACTATGACAGCGTCAGCGTGGCGCTGGCCGAGCAGGAACTGAGCGGTGCCGGGGTCAAGCCGAACATCATGATCGACTGCTCCCACGCCAACTCCAACAAGGACCCGGCCCTGCAGCCACTGGTCATGGATAACGTCACCAATCAGATTCTGGAAGGCAACCGGTCGATCATGGGCCTGATGGTCGAATCCAACCTCGCCTGGGGCAACCAGAAGATCCCCGAGGATCGCAGCCAGCTCGAGTACGGCGTGTCGATCACCGATGCCTGCATCGACTGGCCGACCACCGAGGAAGCCCTGCACCGCATGGCCGAGAAGCTCAAGCCGGCACTCGCCGCGCGTCGGCGCGCCGCCTGAGTTCAGCGCCTAGTTCCGGGCCCGTCAGCGACGGGCCCGGAGTCCTTTCTTCCACATCGTCCAGAGGCCGCTCAGGCCGTCGCGGCGACGCCGTCGATCTCGCGGCGAAACGGCGGCAGCGAGTCGAGCAGCGCACGGCCGTAGCGCCGGGTCAGCACCCGCCGATCGAGCAGCGTGATACGCCCCTCGTCGGCCTCCTTGCGAATCAGCCGGCCGCAGGCCTGGACCAGCTTGATCGAGGCATCCGGCACGGCGATGCGCATGAAGGGGTTGCCGCCGCGGCTCTCGATCCACTCCGCCAAGGTCGCCCCCACCGGGTCGTCGGGCACGGCGAACGGCAATCGCGTGATCACCACATGGGTCAGGTAGTGCCCCGGCAGGTCGATGCCCTCGGCGAAACTGGCCAGACCGAAGATGATACTCCCCTCCCCGGCATCGACCCGCTTGCGATGCCGATCCAGCAGTTCGCGCTTGGGCAGGCGATCCTGGGCCAGAATTCGCTCGCGCAATGCACTCGGCAACGCCTTCTCGACGGCACGCAGCTGGGCCCGCGAGGAGAACAGCATGAGCACCGCCTCGTCAGGCGCCAGCGTGGCGACGAAGTCGATGATGGCTTTCTCGTGTGCCTCGCGGTCGGCCGGATCGGCCGCCGCCTCGGGCACGCTGAGTACCGCCCGGGAATAATCGAAGGGGCTGGGCAGGCGCTGATAGCGATAGCGATTGGCCAGCCCTGCGCGCTCCTGTATCCGTTCGAAGCGCCCCAGCGCGGTCAGCGTCGCCGAGGTCACCACCGCACCGTGGCAGCTGCCCCAGAGATGACGCGCCAAGGTCTCGGCGGCCGATACCGGACTGGCCGCATAGGTCAGCTCGCTGTCGCCGCCCGGCGCCTCGAACGTCAGCCAGCGCGCCCGCGGCGGCTCGCCCTCGGGGTCCGTCTCCGCCATGGCCTGCCACAGGGCATGGGCCTCCAGGGCACGGCCGTGAAGCAGGGCTACCAGCGGCAGCCAGCTTTCGGCCTGCTCGCGGGGCAGCCCCGTGGATTTTTCCGGATCCAGGCTTTCGCGCAGGATATCGCTCATGGTCTCGAGCTGACGCGACAGCTCGGCGAACGGCGTCACCAGCGCCGCTGCCAGCTCGCGCAGCGCCTCCGGCGCCTGTCCCCGCGGGAAACGATGGTGGCGAGTCTCGCCGCCGGAGCCTTCCGGAAGGTCGGCCAGCTGGTGCCCCAGCGAAAAGGCCTCGCCGAGGCGCGGCTCCAGGGCGGCAATGAGCTCGGGGAAACCGGCCAGGATACGCGCCAGGGTCGGCTGCCCACCCAGAGCGGCATTGAGCTCGGTCAGCGATTTCTTGAGAGTACGCAGCCAGCGCAACGTGGCATTGACGCCAAAGCGGTGGTGGAAGTGCTCCAGGGCCTTGTCGGGCAGGTGATGCCCCTCGTCGAAGATGTAGATGCAGTCCTTCGGCGACGGCAGCACCACCCCGCCGCCGAGCGAGAGGTCAGCCAGCACGAGATCGTGATTGGCGACGATCACGTCGGCCTGATCCAGCCGCCGCCGGGCGCGAAAGAAGGCGCAGGCCCCGAAATGGCCGCAGCGGCGATTGGTGCACTGGCGATGATCGGTGGTCAGGCGCCGCCAGTCGGTCGGCTCGATCGCCTCGGGCCAGCTGTCGCGATCGCCTTCCCAACGGCCGTTGCCATAGGCATCGGCAAGTTCATTGACCAGCGCTTGAAAGTCATCGCCGTGGGCGGCACTGTCCGCCGGATCGAACAGCGACAGGGTGGAATTCTCCTCACCCCCGTCAAGCAGCTGATCGAGCTTGGCCACGCACAGGTAGCGCCCGCGCCCCTTGGCCAGCGCATAGTCGAACGTCAGGCCGCTGTGGGCCTGAAGCGCCGGCAGATCCTGATGCAGCACCTGCTCCTGCAGCGCGACCGTCGCGGTGGCGACGACCAGCCGCTTGCCATGCGCGCGGGCGACCGGCAGCGCGGCCAGCAGGTAGGCCAGCGTCTTGCCCGTGCCCGTCCCGGCCTCGAGCACACAGACATGCTCGTTGGAAATGCGCTGACCGGCATCGTCCACCTCGATGCCGCCCAGTGTGCGGGCGATCTCAGCGATCATCAGCCGCTGGCCGTAGCGCGGGGTCAGGTCGAGCCCCTCGAGCACGCGGCGATAGGCTTCCTGGATCTCGCCCTTGAGGGCTTCGTCTAGCATAAGCGTCCTAACGGTAAGCCTTGCGCCGCAAGCGGTAAGAGAAAACCATTCCAGCTGAGCCCAACCTGGCTCCATGGGCGGCCCCGCCAAAGCTGCAAGCCTTTTATACTCAAGGCTTGCAGCTTATAGCTTACAGCTGCCGTTAAAGCAGTCCTTCGGGCGGATGCTCGCAGGGCAGCTTGTCATTGATGAAACGCTCGATCTCGGGCAGCGAGAAGGCGTCTTCCTCGCCCACGAAGCTGATCGACACGCCCTTGGCGCCGGCACGACCGGTACGGCCGATGCGGTGCACGTAGTCCTCGGGGTCTTCCGGCAGGGTGTAGTTGATGACATGGCTGACATCATCGATATGAATCCCGCGGCCGGCCACGTCGGTGGCCACCAGCACCGTCAGCTCGCCCTCACGGAAACGCTCGAGGGTCTGGATGCGCTGATTCTGCGGCACGTCGCCGGAAAGCATGGCCACGTTGATGTCGGCCTTGCGCAGCAGATCGTCGAGCTTGCGCACCAGATCGCGACGGTTGCCGAAGACCATCACCCGCTCGAAGCTCTCCTGCTTGAGCAGATTGACCAGCAGCCGCTGCTTGTCGGCGTCGCTGACCAGATAGACCCGCTGGTCGATGTTGGCGGCGTTGTCGACGGTGACCTCGATCTCGACATGCGCCGGATTCCAGGTCCACTGCTCGGCCAGGTTGAGGATGTCCTGGGTGAAGGTGGCCGAGAACAGGAAGGTCTGACGCTCCTCCTTCTTCGGCGTGTGGCGGATGATGCGCTTGACGTCCGGGATGAACCCCATGGACAGCATGCGGTCCGCCTCGTCGAGTACCAGCACCTCGGTCTGGCTGAGGTCCACGTCGCGCTTCTGCTGGAAGTCCAGCAGGCGCCCGGGGGTGGCGACCAGGATGTCGAGCTTCTTGCCGAGCTGGTCACGCTGCTTCTGGTAGTCCATGCCGCCGACCACGCTGGCGACGTTGAGCGACGTGAAGCGGGCCAGCGCCTTGGCGTCCTTCTCGATCTGCAGCGCCAGCTCGCGGGTCGGCGCCACGATCAGCGCCCGCGGCGCCCCGGGCTTCTGGCCGTCCGGCGCGTCCTCCTCGAGGAAGTAGGCGAGGATCGAGATCAAGAAGGCGGCCGTCTTGCCGGTGCCGGTCTGGGCCTTGCCCACCACGTCACCGCCCAGCAGGGTGTGAATCAGCGCCTCGGCCTGGATCGGCGTGCAGTACTCGAACCCGAGGGCATGGATGGCCCGCATCAGCGGCAGCGGCAGATCGAAGTCGTGGAAGCGCCACTTGCCGGCCATCGGCGGCACCTGAAACTGGCGCAGATCCCAGCTCGACGGCTTCTTGCGCGGCTTGCGGCGCCGACGCTTGGGCTTGCGATTCTCGGCCGGGGCGGCTGTCTTTTCCGACTCACTCATAGGCTTGCGGTTGTTCCGGTTGCGTTGAAGGTGTCTATCATCGCGCCATTGTACCAGTCCTTGTCGACCAGGGCTTGCACGGGTGACGCCGTGCGCCGGCAAGCTGGTAGACTAGGCGCAGAACCGATTCAGGACGTTTTCCCCATGACACGCAAGAAGAAGACCCGCTCGCTGGCCGACAAGGTGACGATCCGCACCGGCCGGCGCAAGGATTATCGCCAGTGGCGCCACGACAATCCCGACGAGATCACCTCGTCGCGTCGCTACCTGCAGAAGAAGCGCCAGCAGCGCAAGCAGCAGGCCGCCCGCAAGCTGGCGCGCCAGCAGCAGGCCACCACGCTCTCGCTGCACAGCGGCAAGGAGTCGCCGGGAGACGATGCCTGATGCGTCTGGTTTCCTTCAACATCAACGGCATCCGTGCCCGCCTGCATCAGCTGCAGGCGCTGATCGACAGTCACGCCCCCGATGTCATCGGCCTGCAGGAAACCAAGGTCCACGACGACGCGTTTCCGCTCGAGACCGTGCAGGCCATGGGCTATCACGTCCACTATCACGGCCAGAAGGGCCACTACGGGGTCGCCCTGCTCACCCGCCAGGCCCCCGAGGCGGTCTTCTACGGCCTGCCCGATGACGGCGACGATGCCCAGCGGCGCCTGATCGGCGCCCGCCTGAGCGATGGCGACGGTGAGCCACTGACCGTGTGGAACGGCTACTTCCCCCAGGGCGAGAACGTCGACCATCCAACCAAGTTTCCTCACAAGCGCGCCTTCTACGCCCGCCTGAGCGAGATGCTCGAGCGCGACTACCGCCCCGACCAGCGGCTCGCGGTGATGGGCGATTTCAACATCTCGCCGGAAGACATCGACATCGGCATCGGCGAGCCCAACCGCAAGCGCTGGCTGCGCGAGGGCAAGACCAGCTTCCAGCCGGTCGAGCGCGAATGGCTCGCGCGCCTCAAGGACTGGGGGCTGATCGACGGCTACCGGCTCTGCCACCCTGATGATGCCGACACCTTCAGCTGGTTCGACTACCGCTCGAAGGGCTTCGATCGCGACCCCAAGCGCGGCCTGCGCATCGACTACATCCTGGTCACCGCACCGCTGGCCGAACGGGTCAAGGCCGCGGGCATCGACTACCCGCTGCGTGCCATGGAAAAGCCCTCCGACCACGCGCCGGTATGGCTCGAGCTCGACCTCTGAGCCTGCCTCAGCGCTCGCCCGCCCCGGCGGGCATCGGGACCTGCCCGTCATCGAGTGCCGCCAGCCAGGCCGCGGCCCGAGCGGCACCGGCCTCCCGGGCGGCCCGGAACGCCCGCCGCGCCGCGGCAGCGTCGCCCTGCTCGAAGGCCGCCACGCCCTCGAGCAACCAGTCGCGCGGCGTGGCCTCGCCGGCCTCGCGCGCTTGACGCAGGGCAGCCACCGCCGTCTGCCAGCGCCCCCAACCGTAGGCCAGCTCGCCCAGGCGACGCCAGTCATCCGCCTTCCCGCTGCGCTCGGCCACCGCCCGCCAGGCGGCCAGAGCCTTGTCGCGGGCGCGTGCGGCACTCCAGGCCCGGGCGAGCAGCCGGCGATTGTCGAGATCGTCGGCAAGGCGGCCCTGCTCGAGCGCCGCAGCGAGGCGCTCCGCGGCACGGGCCGGCGTTCCTCCCGCCAAGTGCAGTTCGATGAGCTGGCGCAGGTCGTCCTTGCCGGACAGCGCGCCGCGTCGCCAGCCAGCCTCCCAGATCGCCGCCGCACGCCCGGGCTGACCGAGCCGTTGGACAAGCCCGGCGGCCCGTCGCCAGGTTTCGGCCGGCACGTCGTCACCGGCCAGCCAGGCATCAAGCACATCCAGCGCCGCAGCGTCGCGCCCCGCCCGCTGATAGACGGCGGCGGCGAATGACTGCCAGCGCGACGGAATGGCCTCGGAAGCGTGCCGCGCCCGGTCGACCCACTGCGCGGCGGCCGCCCACTGGTCGAGCTGGGCCCGCGCCTGCGCCATCAGCCAGTCATCGTCGGCGTCTCCCTTGCCGCTCGCGAGCCAGCGTTCCAGCAGATCGGCGCCCTGCCGGGTCTGGCCGGCACGCAGGCGCAACCGGGCCTCCTGATGCAACCAGCGGCGCCGATAGCGCGATTCGATGCCATCGATGCCGCGTGCCTCGGCAAACAGATCCGCGGCACGCGCATCCTCGCCCTGCTCCGCCTGAGCCGTCGCCGCCATCTGCAGGAACAGCGCCCGCGCCCAGCGATCGGCGGCATTACCCCCTGCCAGTCGCTCCGCAGCAGCCTCGGCGTCGCGAGCGAGCGCCGCCGGATCATCACCCTCGAGACGCGCCTGCAGGCGCTGGAGGCTGGTCACCATATCGGGACGCAGTGCCGGCGCGGCCTCGACGGGGCCGGATAGCGCCATCAACCACACGCCGAGCCAGCCGGCGATGCGAAACCGTCGGGATTGCATGATCGTCGTCACCCCCTGAGCCGGAATACCAGACGCTGGCGCGCCTCGCGTGGCTGCGAGGCACGCGGGAACTCCCAGTTCGCGATCGCCCGCAACGCCGCCCGATCGAAGACATGCCGCGGGTCGGCATCGACCACGCGCAGCGAGTCGCGATCGACGCTGCCGTCCGGGCGGATCGTGAAGCGCACCTCGACGTAGCCCTCGATGCCCCGACGCTGGGCCCGGGACGGATACGTCGGCGGCACCCGCCGGGTCGGCCGGGGCGCACTCACCACCCCCTGATTGGCCGCTGCCTGATTGGCGTCTTCAGAGGGTGCGTCGCGGGTCGCGTCACTAACCGGGGCCTCGGCGGCCCGGGACGGCGGATCGAGACTGGGCGTCGGCTCCGGCTGCGGCTTGGGTGTCGGTGCTGGCTGCGGCCTGGGCTGCTGCGTGGCCAGCTCCGGCAGCTGGCGATCGAGGGGCACCGCCGGTGCCTGCGGTGTCGGCAGGTCGGGCGCCGGCATCGCTATCGGCCGGGTCGGACTCGGCGAAGGGATCGCCGCCGGGGGCGGTGGCGACGGCATAGCCGCGGGCGGACGGGGCGTCGTCCGACGGGCCGCGGAGGCCTCCTGCGGGGCTGGCTGCGACGGCGCCTCGACCAGCGCCACCGGCGCCGACATCTCGGCCTCGGGCCGCTCGTCGACCGGCGGGGCGACCAGCAGCGCCAGCAACGTCAGCAGCACCAGCGCCAGCACGGCGCCCCCCAAGGCACCTGCCAGATGACGCATCAGGAGCCGCTCCGTGTCGCCGCAACCGCCAGGTTGTCGACCCCGGCCTGGCGAAGACGGTCCATCACCTCGATCAGCAGGCCGGTGGTAGCGTTGCGATCGGCCTGGATCACCACGGCGCCATCGTCGTCGACCAGACCGGCCACCTTGCTGCCGACCCGGTGGAGATCCACCGGCTCGCCGTCGACCCATACTGCTCCCTGCGGGGTGATCGCCACCATCACCCGGGCCTCGGGCCGCGCCGTCGCCGTGGAGGACTCGGGGCGCTCGACCTCCACCCCGCTCTCCTTGATGAAGCTGGTGGTGACGATGAAGAAGATCAGCATGATGAAGACGACGTCGAGCATCGGCGTCAGGTTGATTTCGGCGGTTTCGTCGTCGCGTACCCTCCGGCGTCTACGCATGACGTTCCTCCACGGCCCGCGCCATGCGGTCATGCAACCGCTGGTCCTCGCGCCGAATAACCTGTTCCAGGCGGGTGACGAACAACAGCCCCACCACCGCCACGGCCATGCCGGTCAGTGTCGGCAGCGTCGCCCGGGCCACACCGTCGGCCATCGCCCGCGCCTGACCGGCTTGGGTCAGCGCCAGGCTGTCGAACACCTGGATCATCCCGGTCACGGTGCCCAGCAGGCCCAGCAGGGGGCACAGCGCCACCAGCAGCTTGAGCCACGGCAGCGGCCGGCGCAGCCGGGCGATCAGTTCGCGGGTCCAGACCTCGCGCAGCGTCAATGCGCTCCAGCTGACGTGATCGCGACGGGCGATCCAGCGTTTGATCAGTTCACGACGGGCATGGCGGTGAGTGAATCGCCAGTAGAGACCGCGCTCCAACGCCAGCGCAAACAGCGCCATGGCGACCACCGCGATCAGCTCCAGCACCGTGCCGCCGGCCTCGAACAGCCGGTCGAGGGGATCAATCGGTACCCACATACCCGCTCTCCCCGGTTGCCTGACGGGATTCCAGATGCTCGGCGAGCACCGCGCTGGCCTGGCCCTCGAGCACGCCGATCAGCGTGCGGCTGCGACTCGACAGCGCAGTCTGCGCGAACAGCAGCGGCACGGCGGTGATCAGGCCCAGCACGGTGGTCACCAGCGCCTGGCTGATGCCACCGGCCATCAATTGCGGATCGCCGGTGCCGAATACCGTGATCGACTGGAAGGTGACGATCATCCCGGTCACCGTGCCCAGCAGCCCCAACAGCGGCGCCACCGCCGCCAGCAGCTTGACCAGCGGCTGCCCACGCTCGAGACGCGGCTGCTCGGCGAGCAGCGCCTCGTCGAGACGCGCCTCGAGCGCTTCCGGGGCATGGCCTTCACCCAGCGCCTGGAAGCGCTGGAGCACCCGTCCCAGCGGGTTGTCGTCACGCAATGCGGCGATATTCCGGAGCTGGCGCCGCAGTCGCAGCGACACCCGCAGCAGGTAGGTGTACTGGGCCAATGCCGCCAGCAGGCCGAGGGCACCGAGCCCCACGATCACATAGCCGACGTAGCCGCCCTGCTGGAAGCGCTGCCACAGGCTCGGACGTCGCGACAGCGCCTCGAGCACCTCGCCCCGGGTCGGGTCGATGGCCACCCGCCCGCTCTTCCCCTGCTGATAGGCGCTCAGCGCGTCGCTGACCTCATCGGGGGTGTGATCGGTCGTTGCCAGCCCGCCGTCATCACCCGGCGAGCGCAGCAACTGGCCGTCGCTGAACGCCGTGAAGGCACCCAGGCGCATGACCTCGCGGGGTGCGACCGTCCCATCGCGGCCGGCCACCGGCGTCTCGAAACGCACCACACGACCGCTCTCGGCGGTGAGGCGCGCCAGGCTGTCCCCCAGCGCCTCGAGCCGGTCGAGATCGAGCAGCGCCTCGTCATCGGGTCGCCGGGGCAGGCTGGCATCGTCACCCACCGTCAGCCAGCTACCGCCCAGATCATCGCGCAGTTCGCCGATACGCTGGCGGATCACGCCCTGCACGCCGTCCAGCCCGCCGGTCTGCGACTGCGCCTTCCGGTGCAGTTCGTCGAGGCGCTTCTGCTGGTCGTCGCGTCGTGCCTCGAGGGTGTCGCGGCGCGACTGAGCCGCGTTCAGCCGCGCTCGAGCGTCAGTCAGCGCCTCGTCGAGCGCCTGGCGATCATCGAGCAACTCGGTGAGACGCCGGCGGTCCCGGGCTTCGGCGGCCCGGCTGTCGGCGCGAAAGTCCTCGAGCACCCGGGCCATCGAGGGGCGAGTGTCGCCGTCGGACGCTCCGGCATCGGCGCCGTCCTGCTGCGATTGAGCCAGCGACGGTAGCGCCAGCGACGACAGGGAAAGCCCCGTGAGGGCGATCATCAGTAAGGGTTTCATGAGTCGCCCTCCGTTTGCTCTCGAGACGCCCCTGAGGCCGCCTGCGAGGGGGCTTCCGGCGAGACGGACAACGGCAGGTCGAGCATCGCCGGCGCACGCTCTTCGCGGGCGATGCGCAGCCCCTTGCGAACCTCGCGCCGCGCGTCGCCATCCAGCGGCTGCCAGCGGTGCGCATCGGCCTGCCACACACCGCCCTGCTCTCCATTCGGCGTCAGGTAGTACCAGCCCAGCCGGCCCACACGCAGGTAGTCGACGGCCCGCGACTCACCCGAAGCCCCGTTGCCGGCCTGTTCGGGCTGGTAGAGACGCCCGTGCCAGGCATCCACCTCGCGCCCATACTCCAGTTCAGTGCGCCAGGCGGCGAGTACCCGGTCCAGCTTGTCGGCAGCAGACAGTTCGCCGCCGTCGAGCATCTGCTGCAGGCTGTCGATGCGGGCCTGGCGCTCGTCGCGCAGGAACGGCATGTCGGCCTCGACCAGCGCCTGCAACCGACCGACCAGCCGCCGGGTCAGCACCGGCAGGCGCTCGCCGGCATCGGCCAGTTGTGATACCGCTCGCTCACGCTTGCCGATGGCCTGAGCCTGACGCTCGACCTGACGCGCGAGTTCGTCGTCATACGCCTCGAGCCGGCTCGCCTCGCGCCGGGCGCGACGCAGTTCACGCAGAGCCTGGCGCGTCCGGTCATCCGCTGCATCAATTTTCTCCTGCAGGTTCGCCTGGCGCCGCTGGGCCTCGACCGCCGTCTCGTGCAGCGACGCCGCCTCGGCAAACCCGGCTCCCGCGACTCCTGCCGCGACGAGCAGGCAGGCCATCATCATGCCGACCTTGTCCACTGTACTGCTCCATCCGTTGGCCCGGCACAGGCCGGAAATGCTCGACACGCTAATGCAAAACAGAACCATTATCAACTGACAATTGAGTGCCAGAACGCACCAGGGCCGGCTCCATGAGCCGGCCCTGATCGAACAGTCACGACACCCCGTGCCTAGAGCTTGCTCTCGAGCTCCGGCAGCACCTCGAACAGGTCACCCACCAGGCCGTAATCCGCCACCTGGAAGATCGGGGCCTCCTCGTCCTTGTTGATCGCCACGATCACCTTGGAGTCCTTCATGCCCGCCAGGTGCTGGATGGCGCCGCTGATGCCCACGGCGATGTACAGCTCCGGGGCGACGATCTTGCCGGTCTGGCCGACCTGCATGTCGTTGGGCACGAAGCCGGCATCCACCGCCGCCCGCGAGGCGCCGATGGCCGCGCCCAGCTTGTCGGCGATGCCCTCGAGCAGCTGGAAGTTCTCGCCGTTGCCCATGCCGCGGCCGCCGGAGATCACCACCCGGGCGGCACCCAGCTCGGGGCGCTCGCTCTGCTCGAGCTGCTCGTCGACGAAGGATGAGAGAGTATTGTCGACCGCTCCGTCAATGGCCTCGACGCTCGCCGACCCGGTCTCGCCCACGGCGTCGAAGGCGGTGGTGCGCACGGTGATCACCTTGAGCGGGTCGGCCGACTGCACGGTGGCGATGGCGTTGCCGGCATAGATCGGCCGCTTGAAGGTATCGGCACTCTCGACGCTGAGGATATCGGAGAGCGCGGCGACGTCCTTGAGCGCGGCGAGCCGCGGCAGGACGTTCTTGCCGGTGGTGGAGGCGGCGGCCAGCACGTGCGAGTAGTCGTCGGCGAGGGTGACCAGCAGGTCGGCCAGCGGCTCGGCGAGCTGGTGGGCATAGACGGCAGCGTCGGCGATGCGCACCCGGCTGACGCCGTCGAGCCTGGCGGCCGATTCGGCCACGGCGGCGACGTTCTCGCCGGCGACCAGCACATCGATATCGCCTCCGATCGCCTTCGCGGCGGCGACCACATGGGCGGTGGCGCCGGCGAGCTGACCGTCGTGATGTTCGGCGAGGACCAGAATGCTCATGAGATCAGCTCCTTTCAAAGGACTTTGGCTTCGTTCTTCAGCTTGTCGACCAGCTCGTCCACCGAGCCCACCTTGATGCCGCCCTTGCGCTCGGCCGGCGTCTCGACCTTGAGCTGGGTGGTGCGCGGGACGATGTCGACGCCGAGCTCCTCGGGGGTCGTGGTCTCGAGCGGCTTCTTCTTGGCCTTCATGATGTCCGGCAGCTTGGCGTAGCGCGGCTCGTTCAAGCGCAGGTCGGTGGTGACCACCGCCGGCAGCGTGAGCGCAACGGTCTGCAGGCCGCCGTCGATCTCGCGGGTGACGTCCACCGTGCCTTCCTTGACGTCGACCTTCGAGGCGAAGGTGCCCTGCCCCATGCCGGTCAGCGCGGCGAGCATCTGGCCGGTCTGGTTGTTGTCGGTGTCGATCGCCTGCTTGCCGAGGATCACCAGCCCGGGCTGTTCGGCGTCGACCACCTGCTTGAGCAGCTTGGCCACCGCCAGCGACTCGACCCGCTCGTCGGTAGTGACATGGATGGCCCGATCGGCGCCCAGCGCCAGGGCGGTGCGCAGCTGTTCCTGGGCGGCCTTGGGGCCGACGGTGACGGCGACGATCTCGGTGGCGATCCCGCGTTCCTTGAGCCGCACCGCCTCTTCTACGGCGATCTCGCAGAACGGATTCATGGCCATCTTGACGTTGGTCAGGTCGACGTCGGAGTGATCCGCCTTGACGCGGATCTTGACGTTGTAATCGATGACGCGTTTGACCGCGACGAGTACTTTCATGGCGTCCTCGCTGGGTTAGAACCGGAAGGCATTAATTCATGCAAGCGTTTGATAGGGAAACCGGCCAAAACTGTAGTGTGCCACAGGTTTGAGTACCGCCCAAGATGGCGGTGCATCGCCCGTACCGCGGGCCTGTACCCCCTGCGATAGTGGAATATGACTAGCACCAATTCCCGCTAGAAGCAAACGATCGTTTTAATTATAGTAAGGGCTCCGAAAATTCAGCGACACGATGATTTTCGGTGACGCCTTTCGCGTGCCGAAGATCGGCATGGCCGCCCGCCACTGCCCTGACCGAGGAGATAGCCGTGGAACGCGAATACATGGATTTCGACGTGGTGATCGTCGGCGCCGGCCCCGCCGGCCTGTCCGCCGCCTGCCGTCTGATGCAGCAGGCCCAGGCGGCCGAACGCGAACTGACGGTCTGCGTGGTCGAGAAGGGCTCCGAGGTCGGGGCGCACATCCTCTCCGGCGCCATCCTCGAGCCCCGCGCGCTCGACGAGCTGTTCCCCGACTGGGCCGAGCGCGGCGCGCCGCTGACCACCCCGGCCACCCGCGACGAGGTCCATCTGCTCAAGGATGCCGAGAAGACCTGGAAGCTGCCCGACGCCCTGGTGCCCAGGAGCATGCACAACGTCGGCCAGGGCCGCACCAACTACGTGATCAGCGCCGGCAACCTGTGCCGCTGGCTCGGCGAGCAGGCCGAGGCGCTGGGTGTCGAGGTGTTCCCGGGCTTCGCCGCCCAGGAAGTGCTCCACGCCGAGGACGGCACGGTGCGCGGCATCATCACCGGCGACATGGGCGTGGGCGCCGACGGCGAGCCCAAGGACGGCCACATGCCGGGCATGGAACTGCGCGCCAAGTACACGCTGTTCGCCGAGGGCGCGCGGGGTCATCTCGGCAAGCGGCTGATCGAGCGCTTCGACCTGGCCGCGGGCAAGGACCCGCAGCACTACGGCATCGGCCTGAAGGAACTCTGGGACGTGCCGGCGGAGGTCCACGAGCCCGGGCTGGTGCTTCACGGCTCCGGCTGGCCGCTGCCCGACGACACCCAGGGCGGGTTCTTCCTCTACCACGCCGAGAATCAGCAGGTGGTGGTGGGCCTGATCGTCGATCTCGCCTATACCAATCCTTACCTGTCGCCGTTCGACGAATTTCAGCGCCTGAAGCATCACCCGCTGCTCAAGCGCTACCTGGAAGGCGGCTCGCGGGTCGCCTACGGTGCCCGCGCCATCGCCAAGGGCGGCTTCAACTGCCTGCCGAAGATGACTTTCCCGGGCGGTCTGCTGATCGGCTGCGACGCCGGCACCCTCAACTTCGCCAAGATCAAGGGCATTCACACCGCCATGAAGTCGGGCCTGGTGGCCGCGGAGACGGTCTTCGCCGCCCTCGCCGAGGGCGACGAGGGCGGCCGCGAACTCACCGCCTTCACCGAGGCCTGGCAGGCGAGCTGGGCCTACGCCGAACTCGAGGAAAGCGCCAGCTTCGGCCCGGCGATCCACAAGTACGGCAATGTGCTGGGCGGCGCCTACAATGTCCTCGACCAGTGGCTGGGCGGTCGCCTGCCGCGGGTCCACGACACCACGCCGGATCACGCCCGGCTCGAGACCGTCGACCAGGCGCAACCGATCGACTATCCGAAACCGGACGGCAAGCTGTCCTTCGACAAGCCCTCCTCGGTGTTCCTTTCCAACACCAACCACGAGGAGGACCAGCCCTGTCACCTGAAGCTCACCGATCCCGAGGTGCCGATCCGCGACAACCTGCCCAGGTATGCCGAGCCGGCGCAGCGCTACTGCCCGGTGGGCGTCTACGAGGTGGTCGAGGACGATGACGGCCAGCCGCGGTTCCAGATCAACTTCCAGAACTGCATCCACTGCAAGACCTGCGACATCAAGGACCCGGCGCAGAACATCACCTGGGTGGCGCCGGAGGGCGGGGGTGGGCCGAACTACCCGAACATGTAAATGTGAGGGGAGTGAGGTGAGAGGGGCGGGATTCGAAGCCCCAAGCCCGCATAAAGCCAACCGCCCCGCGGCAGATGCGCGGGGCGGTTTTTCTTCCCGCTTCAAGCTTATGGCTTACCGCTCCCGGACTCAGTCCGGGCTCACTCGCCGGTGGCAACGGGTCGGGCGGGATCGCGGATCCAGTGGCTCCAGGAACCGGCGTAGAGCTTCGGCAGTGTCCGGCCGGCAATGGCATAGGCCAGGATATTGTGGCAGGCGGTGACGCCGGACCCGCAATAGCTAGCCTCGCTCGGCGGCAGCTCGGCATCGAGCTGCGCCGGCGTCTTGAAACGCCCGCTCTCGTCGAGGTTGTCACTGCTGGGGCGACAAGCCGCCCCGGGAATATGCCCGGCGACGGGATCGATCGGCTCGGCGTCGCCACGAAAACGCTCCCGCCCACGGGCGTCGACCAGGGCCAGCTCGCCCTTCGCCACGGTGTCGGCGCTGATCCATGCCGTGTCGTCGAAGGTCGGGGACCAGTTCGAGGCGGCCACCGGCGCAACCGGCTCGCCGCTCTCGAGCGCGCCTCCCGCGTCCTGCCAGGCGGCGACCCCGCCGTCGAGCACGCGCACGTCGGGGTGCCCCGCCCAGACGTGTAGCAGCCACCAGGCCCGCGCCGCCGCCAGCTGGCCACCGGCATCGTCGTAGACGATCACCGGCACCGCCGGCGTGATGCCCAACCGGTGCAGCGTGGCGGTGAAGCGCCCCGGCTCGGGCAGCGGATGGCGACCGCCCTCACCGGGCGGGTCGGCCAGGTCCGTATCGAGATCGAGATGCCGACTGCCGGGCAGATGGCCTTCCCGCCAGAGCCGTCGGCCGGCATCGGGGTCGCCCAGACGGGCTCGGCAATCGAGAAGCAGCACCGACCGGTCCTGCGTCAGCCAATCCCGTACCGTGGTGGCATCCACCAGCGTTTGCAGCGACATCTCCCGCCCTCCTCTTGTCCGTTTGTCCGTGTATACGTGCCTTGTGTGGCGGCCGCAAGCCACCGTCTATGGCTCCGCGCTTTCCAGCGGAGCACGCCGGGCGATGAGACGCCGCCGCCCGGCCTGGTCGAAACGGATATCGAGCACCGGGTCGGCGGGCTTGCCTTCGATGACCAGAATCTCGCCACCGCCGAAAACGGCATGATGCACCCGCTGCCCGACCCGGTAATCGTCCGTTCCGCCGCCAGGCTCGACGGGCGCACCACGCGAAATCGGCGGGTCGATATCCTCGCGCCCCACCGCCTTGAGGTAACGCGCCACCAACTCGGGCTCGGCCACCGCGAGCGGCGCGTCGCTCGGGACCTCCAGGGCGTGGGCGACCTGCATGCAATCGGCCCAAGCGGTCTCCTGCAGAAAGCGGCTGGGTCGGTGCGTGCCGCCGTCATGCAGCATCAGCAGCTGCTCACGAGCCCGGGTCGCCGCCACGTAGAAGAGGCGCCGCTCCTCCTCGAGGCGTTCGTCATCCAGCGGGTTGTCCCGGGAATAATGGGGAAAGTCTTCCTCGTTGAGTCCCCACAGCGCGACCAGCGGCCACTCCAGCCCCTTGGCACCGTGCACGGTGGTGATCAGGACACCCTCGTCGCCGCTGACCCCGTCGTGCCGGGTATCCGGGCGACTGCCCAGCAGCTCGAGAAAATCATCGGGCGCCTGGGCCATCTCCTCGGCCTGTTCGATCAGCACGTCCAGCAGGCGCACGTCCTCCTCGCCCTTTTCCCGACGGGCGGCGGCGCGCTTGAGCACCTTGTCGGCGTCCAGGCGCTCCACCACGTGCTCCAGCAGCCGCGCGGCCGGCAGCCCGCCCAGGCGCGGCAGTTCGCAGAGCAGTTCCCAGCGGCGCTTGAGGTTGCGCCGCTGGACCGGCTTGAGCCCTTCCAGCAAGGGGTCCTGCCGCATCGGCCAGCGCTGGGTCTCGGCCAGCTGCCGCGTCACCGCTTCCAGTCTTTCGCGGGCGACGAAGGGCGTGGGCTGCGAGAACAGCAGCAGCAGGTGCGCGGGATCCTGCAGGCGCCGGGGCTCGCGCGCCAGTTGCAGGTAGCCGGCCAGCGCCTGGACCAGCGGCAGGCGAAAGACAAAGCGATCCTCCCGGGCCAGCCGAAAGGGAATCCCCGCGCGCAGCAACTGCAGCTGCACGGGGACGGAAAGCGTCCAGCTACGCACCAGTACCGCACAGTCGGCGAGCCGCCCCTGCTGTTGCCAGGCCGTCAGCGCCTGCAGCAGCGGCGCGGCTCCCTGACCCTGCTCGATGCGGGTATCAGGGTTGGTCGGTGCCGCCAGGCACAGCTGGTCGGGACGCCGCCGGTTACCGCGGATGGCATGGTTGGCGGCCAGCGCCAGGGCATGGCCGTGGCGGAAGGTCACCGACAACGGGTAGTCGCGGGCAGCGCCGAAGGTGGCGGCAAAGCGCTCGAGCATGTAGTCGGGGCGCGCACCGCGCCATTCGTAGATGCACTGGTTGGCGTCGCCGACCGCCATCACCGCGGCGCGCTTTCCCGCCAGCAGGGCCAACAGGCGCTGCTGGGCCTCGTTGATGTCCTGGTACTCGTCGATGATGACGTGATCGAGGAACCCCTGGACCCGTGCCCGGGCATCGGCGTCCCGGGACAGACAGCGCAACGGCCGATACAGCAGGTCGGCGTAGGTCATGCGGCCATGAGCCTCGAGCAGCGACTCCATGGCATCGAAGGCAGCCACGAAATGCGCCGTCCCCTCCCCCAGATCCATGCGCTCGTAAAGCACCTGCGGCGCAACCAGCTCGGCCTTGACCATCTCGCAAAAGTGACCGAGAGCCTCGAGCCGGTCGGGCTCGAGCGCCGCCTCGCGGGTCGAGGTATCGGCCTCGCCCAGCACCTGCTGGGTAGCCTGGCGCAACAACCGCTCGCGCTGCCAGTCCGCGGTGAGCAGCTCGCGCGGCGCCAGTCGCCCCCAGCTCACCAGACTGCGGGTCAGCCGATGGCCGATGGAATGGAAGGTGCGCACGTCGGGCAGCACCAGGTCCGCAGGCGCCAGGGCCTCGAGCTTGGCGGCGAAGTCCTCGCGGGCCGCGCGGTTGAACATCAGCACCAGCAACCGACGCGGCGGCACGCCCCGTTCGAGCAGGGCCAGCACCCGGGCGACCATCGTGGTGGTCTTGCCGGCGCCGGCCACCGCGGCGACACGGGCATGACCGTCGCCGTGCTCGACGACGGCACGCTGCTCGTCGGTCAGTGTCATCAAGCGTCGGGCTCCAGCCGGCCCAGCGGCTGCCACACGCCATCGCTGACCAGACCCCACTCCTCGGCGCCCTCCACTCGACGGCTCTCGGCTACATCAAGCAGCCGGTAGTAGACATTGCGATTGAGCCGGGCGGCCAGGCCGTGACGCACCGGGACCTCGGGAACGACGTCGCCGCCGGGCATCGGGCTCAGGGCGAGGCGATGCTCGGCCCCCAGTGCGAGCGCATCGCCCAGATTGGTCGTCAGGCGCCAGCCGCCGTCCGGCGCATCGGCTTCGCGGTCGGCATCGACGATCAGCAGGGGGCGATCCTCGACCCGGACACGCCACTTTTCCACCGGCGAGACAAGGTAATACTCTCCGTCGGCCTCGCGGCGCAGGATGGTCGACAGCAGGCGCACCAGACGCGGGCGCGTCATCGCCCGACCTTCGTGGTACCAGCGCCCATCGGCGGCGATGGTCAGCGCCATGTCACCACTCAGCGGCGGTGTCCAGGTTTCCAGCGGCGGCAGCCGGCCGGGATCCACCATCGCCGGCTCGACATGACCGATCAACCCTTCCAGCACCATGACCTCCTCTCCCGGGCCGCCGGCTCAGCGCCATCCGGCCTCTTCCAGTGACTGTCGCAGGTCCTCGGGCGCCTGCGGAAGCGCTTCACGGAACAGCCGATAGAAGTTGGCGGTCGTCTGCATCGCCACTTCGTCGACACTGATCCCGCGCTCGGCGGCGATGCACTCGGCCACCTCGACGACCCATTGCGGCTCGTTGGGCTTGCCGCGGTGCGGGACCGGGGCCAGATAGGGGCTATCGGTCTCGATCAGCAGCCGATCCAGCGGAATGGCCCGAGCCAGCTCACGGATCGTCGCGGCATTGCGGAAGGTGACGATGCCCGACAACGAGATCAAAAAGCCGTGGCGTACCGCTTCCCGTGCCATGTCGAGGTCTTCGGTGAAACAGTGCAACACGCCACCGACGGCCGGATCCACATGCTCGGCGATCAACGCCAGGGTGTCCTCCCGGGCCTCGCGGGTATGGATGATCACGGGCAGTTCCAGCTCCCGGGCGGCGATCAGGTGATTGACAAAACGGCTGCGCTGCAACGCGGGCGCGACGCCCTGATAATGGTAGTCGAGGCCGGTCTCGCCGATCGCCACCGCTGCATGACGCTCGGCACACGCCTTGATGGCCTCCACATCCGGCTCGTCGGAGACCTCGTGGAGCGGATGCACGCCGGCGGAGATCACCACGTCGTCGTGCTCGCGGGCAATCGCCGCCAGGCCGGGCACGTCTTCCAAGGTGACGGCGATCGCCAGAAACTGGCGAACCTCGCGCCGACGGGCGGCATCGAGAGCGGCATTCAGGTCACCGTCGTGGGCGGAAAGATCCAGACGATCCAGATGGCAGTGGGAATCGACAAACATGCAGGAAAGCTCGTGACTGACGTGAAAGAAGAAGAATGAAGGCTCAGAAGGTGAAGGTGGGCGAGCCCTTGTCGAGCAACCCGGCCAGGTGGTTCTCGATCCGGTCACGGACCCGCTGGTCATTGGCGCCGAAATGCACGCCGATGCCGGGAATGCGGCGCCCCGAGACACCCGGTGGGGAGATCCAGACCACATCGCCGCTCACCGGCAGGCGCTCGCTCTCGCCGGGCAGCGTCAGCAGCAGATACACGGGCTGGCCCAGCGAGTAGGCATCCTGCGTCGGCACGAAGATACCGCCCCGCTCCAGCGCCGGCATGTACGCCGACAGCAGCGTGCGGTGATCCTTGAAGGTCAGCGAGAGCGCTTTCTGTTCCGCCATGACATCCTCCTTGCCTGCCCGCTCAGGAACGCAGCAACGCCGACCAGCGCACCAGCCAGGCCTCGAGCACCAGCTGGGGATTGGGATTGCCGCCGGCCACCAGCAACCGCTGCTGCTCGCGGGCGTAATCGAGCAGCCGGAACCAGTCGCGCACCCGACCGTTCTTGATCGCCTGGCGGTAGAGCGGCAGCAGATCGGAATTGCGAACCTGCCCGGTGTCGCCGGACAACCCCAGCCGAATCAGGTCTTCCAGCCAGGCGATACCGTACCACAGGATGCGCTCGACCGCCTGGCGGTCGAGTCGGGCGGCCTCGGCGACCGGCTCGGCGCCACGCACCAGGGCGTCGAAGAGCTCCTGTAACGTCTGACGCAGCTGGCGGGCCTCCCCGCTTGCCAGCTCGCGCGCCAGCAGCGGCAGCCCGCCGGCCACGCGCAGCCAGAACACCGCCTCGCGTTCATCCCCCAGCGCCTCGGACAGCCAGGGGAGACAGGCCGCCGGGGCCGGCACCGTCAGCGTCCAGTGCTGGCAGCGCGAACGGATCGTCGCCAGCATTCGCGACGGCACATCCGAGAGCAGCACGAACAGAGTGCGCGACCCTGGTTCCTCGAGACTCTTGAGCAACGCATTGGCCGCCGCCACGTTCATCGCCTCGGCAGGCTGCAGCAGGATGACTCGATAGCCGCCCTGCTGGGCGGTCTGGGCGACGAACTGATTGACCTCGCGGATCGGATCGATGCGAATCTGGCGTCGATTGTCGGCCGGACTGATCCGCAACAGATCCGGATGGTAGCCGGCAGCCAGCATCCGGCAGCCGTGACAGTGGCCGCAGGCCGCATCCCCGGGCGCCTGGCAGAGGGTCCGCGCCACCAGCGCCTCGGCCAGTTGCTGCTTGCCCAGCCCGTGCGGGCCGGAAATCAGCAGGGCATGGGGCAGCCGATCCGTGGACTGCAGTGCGACCAGGCGCTGCCAGAGCTCGGACTGCCATGGCAGCGGCGTCAGCTCCGCCATGCGGCCACCCGTTCATCGAGACAGTGGCGGATATCGGCCTGCACCTGCGTCAGCGGGCGCGCGGCATCGATCACCGCGAAGCGCGTGGGTGCCGCCGCAGCCCGTTCGAGATAGCCCTGCCGCACCGCATCGAAGAACTCTGCGCGCTCGCGCTCGAAGCGATCGAGCGTCTGTCCCCGTGCCGTCACGCGCTCGCGCGCGGCGTCCACGGGCATGTCCAGCAGCAGCGTCAGATCGGGCTGCAGCCCCCGCTGCACGAAGGTCTCGAGCGTGGCGATGTCGGAACGGTCGAGCCCCCGGGCGCAGCCCTGATAGGCATAGGTGGCATCGGTGAAGCGGTCGCAGACCACCCAGACGCCGCGCTCCAAGGCCGGCCGGATCCGGCGCGCCAGGTGCTGGGCCCGCGCCGCGAAGATCAGCAGCAGTTCGGCATCATCGGCCAGCGTTTCCGCCTCGTCGGGGTCCAGCAGCAGCTCACGAATCGCCTCGGCCCGCGGCGTACCACCGGGCTCGCGCGTCGTGAGCGTCTCGATGCCCAGCGACTCGAGATGATCTCGCACCAGGGACAGGTTGGTGCTCTTGCCGACCCCCTCCCCCCCTTCGAGGGTGATGAAGCGTCCGCGTGATGGCATGGGCAGCGCCTCGTCTAGCGGTTGAGAATGTAGCGACGCACGGCGGCATTGTGCTCGCGCAGCGTCGCCGAGAAGTGGTGACTGCCGTCGCCCTTGGCTACGAAATACAGGGCGTCGCCGTCGGCCGGGTGCACGGCCGCACGCAGCGCGGCCATGCCGGGCATGGCGATGGGGGTGGGCGGCAGCCCGTCGATGACGTAGGTGTTGTAGGGGGTCTTGCGCTGCAGGTCGGCACGCGTGATGTTGCCGTCGTAGTCGTCTCCCAGGCCGTAGATGACGGTGGGATCGGTCTGCAGCCGCATGCCCTTTTCCAGGCGTCGCACGAAGACGCCGGCGATCCGGGCACGCTCGCCGTCGACACCGGTTTCCCGCTCGATCAGCGAGGCCAGGGTCAGCGCCTGATAGGGCGATTTCAGCGGCAGATCCTTGTCACGGCCGTCCCAGACTTCGG
This sequence comes from Modicisalibacter sp., assembly GCF_055145905.1. NCBI lineage: Bacteria > Pseudomonadati > Pseudomonadota > Gammaproteobacteria > Oceanospirillales > Halomonadaceae > Modicisalibacter > Modicisalibacter sp. The sequence goes on from NZ_JBSREH010000002.1 coordinate 81,088, forward strand.
CCAGGGCAGCCTGCATGCGGGCGTAGGCCTGCTCGAGGATCGCCTGGTCGCTCACCCCCTTGTGATAGCGGTAGGTGTCGGGGAAGAAGCGTCCTTCCGGATGCTGACCGGGGTGGCCCAGACTGGCCATCACCTCGCCGTCGTCGACTCCCTTGAGGGTGTGCTTGAGCTTGGCGGCCTCGTCCAGCGCCCGGCGGATCTGACGGAAGGTCCAGCCCTCCGGGAAGGTCACCGTGTAGGTGACCACCTGATCGCTGCCCAGCCGCTCGAGTGCGGCCCGGCTGCTCATCCCGGGTTCGAGGCGGAATTCGCCGGCCCGCAGCGCCGGCCAGGCCGAGGGGCGAAGGCGCTGGGCAAGCTTGAAGGGCCAGGCTTCGGCCAGCACGCCCCGACTCACCAGATCATCGACAACGCGGTCGAAGCCGGCCCCCTGGGGCACTTCGTAGAGCATCGACTGCTCGATGGCCACCGGCTGAGCCAGCCGCGACTGCCAGTACTGGAAGGCGCCGAAGGCCACGAGCGCCAGTACGGCCAACGCGGCAAGAACGATTTTCAACCAACGCATGCGGTGTCCTTACGAGGGTGTCCTTACGAGAGATTGGGCGCCATGCGCCCGCGGTCATCCGGTGAGGCGAGGATACCGCAGCAGATCATGCCCGGCATCCTGCAGGACGCGTGCGGCTCTGGGCGCCACGGGCCAGGCCCGCAGTTCGCCACCCCGGGCATCGAGCAGGCGCCGCACCGGCCATAGCCCCTGCACCGAGTTGCCGACCCACAGCGACTCGGCCTGCGTCAGGGCGTCGGCACCGGCCGCCACCGATGTGATCGGCAGCCGTTCACAGAGCGTCTCTCGCAGGGTACCGGCCACACCGCAGGCATCCAGAACAGGGGTTTCCCAGCGCCCTTCACGACACCAGAACAGGTTCATGCTGGTAGCCTCGACGACATGCCCGGCCATGTCGAGCAGCACCCCTTCGGCAATGGCAGGATCGTCCCACTCACGTCGGGCGAGCACGTTCTCGAGGCGGTTGAGATGCTTGATGCCGGCCAGTGCGGGTTGCCTGGCCAGGCGAAGATCGCAGAGGCGGAGCGTGACGCCCTCGCGCCAGCGGATTTCCTGTGGTGCGAAGGGCGTCATCCGCCAGCGATAGCGCGGTTCCGGTTCGGCGGGCGGCAGGTAACCCCGGCCGCCACTCCCCCGGGTGACGATCAGCTTGAGTACCGCCAGCCCTGGGCCGGCCCGGGGCGGCAATGCCGCCAGCATGGCCTGTTCGGGACAGGGAATCCCCAGACGCTCGCAGCCGCGCCGCAGCCGCGCCAAGTGCGCTTCCCAGAGCGTGGGCCGGCCGTCGCGGACGAGGATGGTCTCGAACACCCCATCCCCATAGGCCAGCCCGCGATCGTCGAAGGGAACGCCGTCGTCCTGCATGGGGCTCAGGCGCGCGAGAAGATCAGCGAGCCATTGGTCCCGCCGAAGCCGAACGAGTTGGACAGCGTGTGCGTGATGGGCATTTCACGGGCCGTGTGCGGCACGTAGTCCAGCCGACAGCCATCCTGCGGGTTGTCCAGGTTGATGGTCGGTGGCGCCACCTGGTCGCGCAGCGCCAGTACGCAGAACACCGCTTCGACAGCACCGGCCGCACCCAGCAGGTGGCCGATCATCGACTTGGTGGAGCTGACCGCCACCTGCCGGGCCGCCTCGCCCAGGACGCGCTCGATGGCCTGACTCTCGGCCAGATCCCCGGTGGGCGTGGAGGTGCCGTGAGCGTTGATGTACTGAATCCGCTCCGGCGTCAGGCTGGCATCGTGCAGCGCGTTGCGCATGGCTGCCGCCGCGCCGCGGCCGTCCTCGGGTGGCGCAGTCATGTGGTGCGCGTCATCACTCATGCCGAAGCCCGTCAGCTCGGCGTAGATCGTCGCGCCCCGTGCCTTGGCGTGCTCATAGTCCTCGAGCACCACGACCCCGGCGCCGTCGGAAAGCACGAAACCATCGCGATCCCGGTCCCAGGGGCGACTGGCGGCGGCCGGATCATCGTTGCGTGTCGACAGCGCCCGCGCCGCGGAAAACCCGCCCAGACCGAGCGGTGTGGTGGCCATTTCCGCCCCGCCGCAGACCATCACGTCGGCATCGCCGTAGGCGATGGTGCGTGCCGCGTAGCCGATATTGTGCGTGCCCGTGGTGCAGGCCGTGGTAATGGCAATGTTTGGGCCCTGGAAGCCGTAGCGAATCGCCAGATTGCCGGCGATCATGTTGATGATCGAACCGGGCACGAAGAACGGCGAGATACGCCGCGCCCCGCCCTTGAGCAGGGCGTTATGATTGTGTTCGATCATCGGCAGACCGCCGATACCCGACCCGATTGCCACCCCGATCCGGTGCGCGTTGTCCTCGCGGCATTCCAGCCCGGCATCCTGGACCGCCTGCGAGGCCGCCGCGATCCCGTACTGGATGAACAGATCCATCTTGCGCGCGTCCTTGGGGTTCAGATAGGGGCTGATATCGAAGCCCTTGACCGAGCCGCCGAAGCGCGTATTGAAACCACTGGTATCGAAATGCTCGATCGGGGCTATGCCGCTCTTGCCCGCCAGGATGTTGCTCCAGCTCTCCTCGACGGAATTACCGACCGGTGTCACCAACCCCAGTCCGGTCACCACGACCCTTCTACGAGGCATCAGCTCTCCTCCAGATGTCCATGTCAGGCGCTTGCCTAGCGGCGCACCCATGCAGCTCGCCATTATACCCGAAGCGTACCGGCTATGGGGTCTGGCGCCCTAAAAAGGAAAGCCGCTCTGTCACCAGAACGGCTTCCCGGATACAGGCGTTCAGCGCCGTCACACGTCGGCTTACTGGTGAGCCACGACGTAGTCGATCGCTTCCTGTACCGTGGTGATCTTTTCCGCTTCCTCGTCGGGGATTTCGGTATCGAATTCCTCTTCGAGCGCCATCACCAGCTCGACGGTGTCCAGGGAATCGGCGCCGAGATCTTCGGTGAAGGATGACGAGTTCTGGATGTCCTCTTCCTTGACGTTCAGGCGCTCGGCTACGACCTTCTTCACGCGCTCTTCGATGGTGCTCATTCTGTGATTACTCCTAGTGGTACATATCCGCCAGCCGGAAACTGCCGGGTAGTTTATAGACGGCCCCAGATCGACGCAACCAAGGCGTCGAGCACGGCCTCAACGCATGTTCATGCCACCGTTGACCTGCAGGGTCTCGCCGGTGACATAGCCTGCCGCATCGCTGGTCAGAAACCCCACCGCCGCGGCAATTTCCTCGGGAGCGCCCAGGCGCGCCAGCGGAATCTGGGTCAGCAGCGCCTTGTGCTGCTCCTCGGGCAGCGCCTCGGTCATGTCGGTAGCAATGAAGCCGGGCGCCACGGCATTGACGGTAATGCCGCGCGAGGCGACTTCCCGCGCCAGAGCCCGGGTGAAGCCCTCCATGCCCGCCTTGGCGGCAGCATAGTTGGTCTGCCCCAGGTTGCCCATGGTCGCCACGACCGAGCTGATGTTGACGATGCGCCCGAAACGCGCCTTGGTCATGCCTCGCACGCAGGCCTTGGTGACGCGATACACGGACTTGAGATTGGTGTCGAGCACCGCATCCCATTCCTCTTCCTTCATGCGCATCAGCAGGTTGTCACGGGTGATGCCGGCATTGTTGACGAGAATGGTCGGCGCCCCGAACTCCTCGCCGATCGCCTTGAGCAGGGCCTCGACGCTGGCCGGGTCGGTGGCATCGAGTCGCCGGCCGGCGCCGTCGATGCCCTGCTCGCGAAAGTCGGCATCGATGCGCTCGGCCCCGGCATCACTGGTCGCCGTGCCGATGACGATGCGCCCCTGACGCCCCAGCTCGTGGGCGATGGCACGCCCGATGCCGCGACTGGCACCGGTGACGAGGGCGATTCTGCGTTCGCTGGTCATAAAGCCTTCTCGAATCAATCGTTGGCGTTCTGGCCGGCCGCTTCCCGCGCCAGCGTCAGCGCCGACGCCAGACTGTCGGGATCATTGGCCGCCAGCCCCCTGGCCCCGCGGGCCACCCGCTTGTTGAGCCCGGTGAGCACCTTGCCCGGCCCGCACTCGATGAACACCTCGGCGCCCTGGGCGAGCATGGTCTCGACACAGTCCGTCCAGCGCACCGGCTGATAGAGCTGCTCGATCAGCCGCGTGCGCAGGGTGTCGATGTCGGCATGCGCCTGGGCGTCGACGTTCTGGACCACCGTGTAGCGCGGCGTCTTGATCTCGATCTCGCCCATGGCCGCGGCCAGCCGCTCGGCGGCGGGCTTCATCAGCGCACAGTGCGACGGCACCGACACCGGCAGGGGCAGCGCCCGCTTGGCGCCGGCCTCCTGGCACAGGGCGATGGCACGCTCGACGGCCGGCTTGTCACCCGCGATCACCACCTGTCCCGGCGCATTGTAGTTGACGGCCGCGACCACCTCGCCCTGGGCGGCATCGCGGCAGGCACGCTCGACGGCGTCGTTGTCGAGGCCGAGGATCGCCGCCATGGCACCCCGGCCGGCCGGCACGGCCTCCTGCATCGCCTCGCCGCGCAGGCGCACCAGCTTCACGCCCTCGGCAAAGCCCAGCGCCCCGGCACAGACCATCGCGCTGTATTCGCCCAGGCTGTGCCCGGCCATGACCAGAGGACGCGGGCCCTCCAGCTCCTGCCAGACGCGCCAGATGGCGACGCTCGATGTCAGCAGCGCCGGCTGGGTGCAGGCCGTGGCGTTGAGCGCCTCTTCCGGCCCTTCCTGAGCCACGTGCCACAGATCGTATCCGAGGGCGTCGGACGCCTCCTCGAAGGTGGTTCGCACCACGCTGTATCGTTCGGCCAGCTCTCTCAGCATGCCCAGGTGCTGGGAGCCCTGCCCCGGAAAAACGAGGGCCAGGGATTGAGTCATGGCATTCACCTTTCAGGATTGAAATCGTCGGGTCTCGAGCGGGCGGAAAACCCGCTATCCCGCGGGCCGCACGCGACCGACGGGATAGCGGACTGTCCCAGCGCCTGTGCCAGCCGCGACGGCAGGTCACGGCGCACCTCCTGCACCGCACGGGAGACGGCAAACGCGAACCCCTGGGCATCGGCCCGGCCGTGGCTCTTCACCACGATGCCCGCCAGGCCCAGAAGGCTGGCGCCATTGTAGCGGACCGGATCCAGCTGACGCTTGATGCGCAGCAAGGCCGGGCGAGCCAGCAGCGTGACGAGGCGACTGCCCCAGTGGGCGGCGAAGGTGGTCTGGAAGCGCTCCACCAGCATGCGCGCCAGCCCTTCGCTGGACTTGAGCACGATGTTGCCGACGAAGCCGTCGCAGACCACCACGTCGGCGTCTCCGTTGAACAGGCCGTCACCCTCGACGAACCCGATATAGTTGAGCGACGGCAGGCGTCGCAGTCGCTCGTCGGCCTCGCGCACCACCGCCGGGCCCTTGGTCGCCTCGACGCCCACGTTGAGCAGGGCCACCCTCGGGTGCTCGAGGCCATCGACATGCCGCGCCATGACATCCGCCATGCGCGCGAAATCGACCAGCCGCTCGGCGGTGGTCTCGATATTGGCACCCAGGTCGATCATGTAGCAGCGACCGCCCCCGCGAGTCGGGATGGCGGTGGTGATCGCCGGTCGCGGAATGCCCGCCACCATGCCCAAAGCACGGCGCGAAAGCGCCATCAGGGCACCGGTGTTGCCGGCACTGACACCCGCATCGGCCTGTCCGGCCGCCACGTCATCGAGCATGCGGGCCAGACTGCTGCCCCCGCCGGTGCGCAGGGCCTGGGAAGGACGCGCCGACTGCGCGATCACCTCGCCCGCATGATGAACGCTCATGCGGCCACGCACCGTCCCGTAGCGACGAGGCAGTGTCGACAACTCTTCTTCGAGCCGCGCTTGCGGTCCGAACAGGCGGATGGACAGCGAGGAATGCGCGCACAGCGCTTCGGCGGCCCCGCGAACCACGGCGCGGGGACCCAGGTCCCCGCCCATGGCGTCGATGGCGATACGCACGATGTGACGCCGAAGTCGCCCGAACTCAGCGCTGCGTCAAGCGTCGACGACCTTGCGGCCGCGATAGAAGCCGTCCGGAGCCACGTGATGACGACGATGCGTGGTACCGGTTTCCTTGTCCTGGGACAGGGTCGGGCCGGTCAGCGCGTCGTGGCTGCGGCGCATGCCGCGCTTGGAACGGGTCTTGCGGTTCTGTTGAACTGCCATGGGTAATACTCCAGAGAGCGTGTCGAAATACTCAGTGTTTATCCTTCAATGTGCGCAGCACATCGAAGGGGCTTGTCGCGGTCTCGTCCGAATCCTCGGTGTCGGGACGGCTGGCCAGCTGGTCGCGCGACACGGCGCACGCCGCCTCGTCGTGATAGACCACCTGCGGCAGGCTGAGGATCAGTTCGTCCTCGATGACCGGCAGCAGGTTGAGCTGTTCGTTTTCCACCAGGACCGGCTCGTAGTCGCCGGGCAGCTCGGCGGCCAGCGCATCGCTGCTCACCATGCCCAGCAGCCACTGGCTCTCGACCGGCACCGGCAGCGGCTCCAGGCAGCGCCGGCAGGCGAGCTGCACCGAGGCGCTCAGCCACCCCTCGATGTAACGGCGCCCCTGGGGGTCGACACCGAAGGCAAGGCGAACCTCGCAGTCACCCTGCTGGGGCCCGGCCTCTTCGGCCAGGCGCGTCATGGCATCCAGAGGGACACTGCCCTCGAGCGTCTGCTCGCCGGCAGCCAGCCGGTAGGGCTCGACGTGCAGGGGAAGTCTAGTGGTCATCATAGGCGCGCAATAATAGGGATTCCCCCCGGGCCTGTCAAAGCGCACCGCCACGCCCTGTACAGCCTGCGAGCACGGGGGCAGACTGAGCCCTCCACTTCCGCCGCGAGGACACTGTCATGAGCCGTCTCGTTCTGGCTTCCGGATCCCTCTGGCGCCGCCAGCTGCTCGAGCGCCTCGGCCTGCCCTTCACCTGGGCGAGCCCCGACATCGACGAGCGCCCTCGCGACGGCGAACCGCCCGAGGCACTCGTGCATCGCCTGGCCCTGAGCAAGGCCGAGCGGGTCGCCCGCGACTTCGCGGACCACCTGGTCATCGGCAGCGACCAGATCGCCCTGTTCGAGGGCGACATCCTCGGCAAGCCCGGCGACGAGGCCACCGCCCGGGCCAACCTGACCCGCTTCTCGGGCAACCGCGTGCGCTTTCTCACCGGCCTGGCGCTGATCGACACCCGCGCCAGCCGCCACTGGGTCTGCCACGAACGCTACGACGTCGTCTTCCGGCGACTCGGCGAACGCGAGATCGCCAACTACGTCGCCCGCGAACAGCCGCTGGACAGCGCCGGCAGCTTCCGCATGGAAGGCCTCGGCGTCACGCTGTTCGAGCGCCTGGAGGGTGACGACCCCAACACGCTGATCGGCCTGCCCCTGATTCGCCTGTGCACCCTGCTGCGCGAGGCCGGCCTCGACCCCCTCGCCGACTGAGGGCCGGGCCTCGCCACACTCAGTAGGCCTGATAGCGCACCGGCGAGCGGGTCGAGGGCAGCCCCAGCCACTCGGCGGCGACTCGGCCGAACTGACGCGACAGCCGCGTGAAGGGGTCGAGTGACGGCGTGTAGTCCTCCAGCGGCAAAGCGTCGAAACGCTCCCGGTCGAGCTGCTCGAGACTGGCCAGCTCGTCCACCAGCCCCAGCGACACGGCCTGCTCGCCGGTCCAGACCAGCCCCGAGAACAGCCGCGGGTCATCGGCCAGGCGATCGCCGCGACCGGCCTTGACGGCGTCGATGAACTGCCGGTGGGTGGTGTCGAGCACCTGCTGCCAGAACTGGCGCTGCTCCGGCGTCACGGGCGCGAAGGGATCCAGGAAGTCCTTGTTCTCGCCGGACGTGAAGACGCGCCGCTCCACCCCCAGCTTGTCGATGGCCCCCTGGAGGCCGAAACCGGCGTGGATTACCCCGATCGAACCGACCAGGCTCGCCGGCGACGCATAGATGGTGCCGGCCGCCGAGGCGATGTAATAGGCACCGCTGGCCCCGATGTCCTCGATGACCGCCACCACCGGCTTGCCACCCTGGGCCACGAGCCGCCGCAGCTCGGCGTAGACGCGCTGCGACTGCACCGGACTGCCGCCGGGACTGTTGATGTCGAGCACCACGGCGCGGGCGTCGGGGTTGCGCCAGGCCTGCCGGACACCCTCGATGATCCGCTCGGCACTGGCCCGTCCCTCGGCATCGATGGCGCCCTCGACGCGCACCACGGCCACGTGCGGCCCGGAGGGCGCCGGCCCGCCGGCCTGCCGAACCCCCTGGAAGACGGCCCACACCAGTGCCAGCAGCAGCCCGGCGAACACGAAGCGGAAGAACAGCTTCCAGCGCCGCGTACGCCGCTGCTCGACCAGTACGCCCTCCATCCAGCGCTCCATGAGCCGCCACTGCTGCCACTGCCGGCGCTCGCGCCAGTCAGCACCATCCTCCTTTCCTGCGCCCCCATCCGCCCGGGCATCATCACCGGCCGGCACTTCCTCCCCACCGGTCCAGGGATCGTCATTGCGCTCGTCGGCCATCATGCACCTCCTCGCTTTTGCTCTCAGCCATGGAGCCAATCGATGACGGCCGCAAAGTCGTCCGCCGTGAAGGTCGGGGCACACTGCGCCAGGCGCTCCGGCGCATGCACCCCGTAGGTCACCGCCACACGATCCATGCCCAGTGAGCGGGCCATGACCATGTCGTATTCGGTATCCCCGATCATCAACGCCTCCGACGCCGGGACGCCGGTTTCAATCAGCAGCTCCTCGAGCATCCGCGGGTCGGGCTTGGAGCGGGTCTCGTCGGCGGTTCGCGTGGCGTGGAACCAGCCGCCGGCGCCGGTCGTCGCCAGTGCCCGATCGAGCCCCCGGCGACTCTTGCCGGTGGCCACGGCAAGCCGCGTCGCCGGGGACCGACGCAGCCGCCCCAGGCCCGCCTCGACCCCCGGGAAGAAGGGGGTCGGCGACTGATCGGCGGCGACGAAGCGGCGCGCATAGCCGGCCCGCAGGGCCTCCGCCCGCCGGGCGTCGATGCCCGGACACAACCGGGCGATCGCCTCGGGCAGCCCCAGCCCGATGATGTCGCGCACGGCCTCGCGACTCAGCGGCGCCCAGCCGATCTCCTCGGCCGCCGCCTGCATGCAGCTGACGATCCGCGCCTCGGAATCCACCAGGGTGCCGTCCCAGTCGAAGATCACCAGCCGGTAGCGAAGCGCTCGGGTCGACGGCGTCATGAGGAAATCCCCCGCCCGCGGGCGCGCTCAAGCACCCCCTCGAGCTCGTCACCCAGCGGCGCCCGTACCCTGACGGGTCGGCCGCTGTTGGGCTCGGGAAAGGTCAGCGACGCCGCATGCAGGAACAGGCGCGGCAGCTTCAGCTCCGCCGCCAGCCGGCGTGCCGCCGCGGTACCGTACTTGTCGTCCCCCAGCAGGGGATGGCCCGCGTGAGCGGCATGCACCCGAATCTGGTGAGTGCGCCCGGTCACCGGTTCGGCCTCGACCAGGGTCACCCCGGCCAGCGTCTCCTGCACGGCGAAACGGGTCCGCGCCACCTTGCCGGCCGGGTCGACGCGCACCCGGCGCTCGCCGTTGCCGGCATCGTAGCGATCCAGGCGCGCACTGACGAAATCCCGACGCGCCGGCCAGCGCCCGGCCACCAGCGCCAGGTAGCGTTTCTCCATCTTGTGCTGCTTGAGCGCGGTATTGAGCGCCAGCAGCGCGGGGCGCGTCTTGGCCAGCAGCAGGCACCCCGAGGTGTCGCGGTCGAGCCGATGCACCAGCTCGAGGAAGTCGAGATCCTCGCGCACCTGACGCAGCGCTTCGATCAGACCGATTTTCACCCCGCTGCCGCCGTGCACCGGCAGCCCCGAGGGCTTGTTGATCACCAGCCACTCCGGCCCCTCGATCAGCACGCTGCCGGCCAGCAGGTTGCGCAGGTTGTCGCTGACCTCGCGCACCGCCTCCTCCGGCGCCAGCCGCAGCGGCGGGATGCGCACCTGATCGCCGGGCACCAGCCGGTAGTCGGCCTTGACGCGCTTCTTGTTGACGCGCACCTCGCCCTTGCGGACGATCCGGTAGATCAAGGCCCGCGGCGCCCCCTTCAGGCGCGTGTGCAGAAAGTTGTCGATGCGTTGCCCGGCGTGGGCCTCGCCGATGTCGACCCATTGGATGTCGCGCCCTTCGGCCATGCTCTCTCCTTGCTCGTTCCGGCCTTGCTGGCCGAAAGCCCCATTCTAACCCACCTCGACGGTGTCAACGTCAATTGCCGCTATACGGCTTTACTGTTATATTCCGAAGTCGCTCGGACGGGTGAAAAGCGCCCGTCTCATGCGCCTGCCCGATCCAGTACGCAGGCCCGAGCCATGATTCCGGTGATGGGGATAGCCCCACCACCATGCAGTGAAAAGTGAAAGACGACGTTACGCCACGCCCGGGCCCGATCACGCCTGATGCCTGATCGAGACCACGGGGACTTAAACACCGTGCCGGAGGCCGGCGTCGGCGAATCGAACAATGCCAGGTGTCTGGCGGTCGTCTGCAGGACCGGCCGGGGATACTCCCCGCCGCGACATGTCCTGCCGCCGCCGCGTACTCAACATGATCTTGCCAGCCCCGGCGCCGCCGGGGCCGGCGCCACAGTCACGACATGCGCTGAGCACAGCACGACAGCACGAAGCGGTTCGCCGTCGCCGACGCAAAAGGAATCGCTGGTCAGATAATCGACGTGCGGAAACAAGCACCACGCGCCTGGCGGACCGGGATACGGCCTGACTCGTGTCAGCCTTCACTCGCCCGCGCAATACCGTGAGCCGTCCGCGCCGACATTTCAGCAGCGTTGTCCCCAGGCCCGCCTCCCGGTGCGAGCCAACTAGCGAGACAACATGAAACGGATGCTCATCAACGCGACCCAGCCCGAAGAGCTGCGCGTCGCCCTCGTCGATGGACAGCGCCTCTACGATCTGGACATCGAATCCGGCGCTCGAGAACAGAAGAAGGCCAACATCTATCGCGGCAAGATCACCCGCGTCGAACCCTCCCTGGAAGCCGCCTTCGTCGATTTCGGCGCCGAACGCCACGGCTTCCTGCCGCTCAAGGAAATCTCCCGCGAATACTTCACCAAGGAGCCTTCCGGTCGCCCCAACATCAAGGAGGTGATCAAGGAGGGACAGGAAGTCATCGTCCAGGTCGACAAGGAAGAGCGCGGCAACAAGGGCGCGGCACTTACCACCTTCATCAGCCTGGCCGGCCGCTTTCTGGTCCTCATGCCCAACAATCCGCGTGCGGGCGGCATCTCGCGGCGTATCGAGGGCGAAGAGCGCGCCCAGCTCAAGGAAGCGATGTCGGCACTGACTCTGCCCGACAAGATGGGCGTGATCGTGCGCACCGCCGGGATCGGCCGCAGTACCGAGGAACTGCAGTGGGACCTCGACTATCTCGCCCAGGTCTGGGAAGCGATCACCGAGGAAGCCGGCAAGCGCGCCGCCCCCTTCCTGATCTACCGCGAGTCCAACGTGATCATTCGCGCCATGCGCGACTATCTGCGCCAGGACATCGGCGAGGTGCTGATCGACAGCCCCGAGGTCCATCAGGAGGCACTGGGCTTCATCCGCCAGGTGATGCCCTCCTATCAGCAGAAGATCAAGCTCTACGCCGATGACGTACCGCTGTTCTCGCGCTTCCAGATCGAGTCGCAGATCGAGACCGCCTACCAGCGCGAGGTCAAGCTGCCCTCCGGCGGCTCCGTGGTGATCGACCACACCGAGGCGCTGGTCTCCATCGACATCAACTCGGCGCGCGCCACTCGCGGCAGCGACATCGAGGAGACCGCCCTGCAGACCAACCTCGAGGCGGCCGACGAGATCGCCCGCCAGTTGCGCCTGCGTGACATCGGCGGCCTGGTGGTCATCGACTTCATCGACATGTCACCGGCCCGCAACCAGCGCGAGGTCGAGAACCGCATGCGCGACGCGCTCAAGATCGACCGCGCCCGCGTGCAGATCGGCCGCATCTCGCGCTTCGGGCTGATGGAAATGTCCCGCCAGCGCCTGCGCCCCTCGCTGGGCGAGACCAGCGGCGTGGTCTGCCCGCGCTGCGACGGCCAGGGCACCATTCGCGACGTCCGCTCGCTGTCACTGTCGGTCATGCGCCTGATCGAGGAAGAGGCGATGAAGGAGCGCAGCGCGCAGATCCGCGCCATCCTGCCCGTCCCCGTCGCCACTTACCTGCTCAACGAGAAGCGTGCCACCCTGGCCGACATCGAACAGCGTCAGGGCGTCAGGGTCGTCCTGCTGCCCAACCCGGACATGGACACCCCGCACTACGACGTGCAGCGTCTGCGCGACGATCACGTCAACGAGGAAGGCGAGCACAAGTCCAGCTTCGAGCTCTCCACCGACACCGAGGTCGGCAAGGAACCCGACCTGACACTGGCCAAGCCGATCCAGCGCACCGAGGCGGCGGTCAAGAGCGTGGCTCACAACGCACCGGCGCCGGCCTCACTGCAGCAGCCGATCGAGGACGAGACGCGCCATCAGGACAGCGCCACCCTCCCCGCGCCCACCGGCCTGCTGTCACGCTTCTTCAAGGGGCTCGGCAAGCTGATCGGCACGCCGGAAGAGGAAACCGCCGGAACCACCCAGCGTGGCGGCGACCGGGCCTCCGGCAACCATGCCGGCTCGGGCTCCCGTGACGAGCAGAGCCGTGGCAACGGCGGCCAACGCCGTCGTCGCCAGGAAGGCCAGCGCAGTGAGGGTCGTCGTGACGCCGAACGGGACGACAACCGTGGTGACGAGCGTCGCGAGGGCGGCCGTCGCCGCAATGCCCAACGTGACGACGTCCGACGTGACGACGCCCAGCGTAGCGATGAGCGTCGCGAAAGCACCCGTCGCCGCGACGAGGCGCCGTCGCGCGATGAAAGCCGCGACGACAAGCGCGAAAGCGGCCAGAACGGCAAATCCGCTCGCCAGGGCAGCGGCAAGGACGGCAGCGGCCGCAAAGGCTCCCGTCAGGCGCCGAAGGACAAGACGGAAGGCAACACCTCAGGTCAGCCGGAAAAGTCCGCCAAGCCGGAAAAGGCCGATACCCAGAAGGCCGCCAAGCCGAGCAAGCCTGTCAAGCCCGATGACGAGTCAACGGAAGGCACGGAGAGCCGCCCCAAGCGCACTCGCAACAATCCGCGCCAGCGCCGTCGGCAGCATGCCATCAACCCCGAGTCCGTCGCCGAGCAGGAGCGTCTGAAGGCCGAGGCGCCGGCAGCAGACGAAGCCGCCCAGCCGCAGACCACCGAGACGTCGGCCACCGCCAACGCCGAACCGGCCACCGCGGCCGAGCCGAGCAAGGCTGCGGCGAACGAAAGTACCGGCGAAACGGCACCGACGGCAAAAGCGGAAAAGGAAACATCGTCCCAGACCGACGGTCCGGCCGCTGACGACACGAGCGACGATACTGCCAGGGCCTCCACCGACAAGCCGGCCACCCGAGGCCGCCAGCGCAAGCGTCGTGGCGAAGGCGACAAGGCGAAAGCGGCAACCAGGAGTGACGACAAGGCATCCCCGGCGTCCGCCGGGAGCGACGAGGAACAGGCGACTGCCGAAACGGCTGTCGATGCATCCGTCCAGAGCGCCGCGCCGACCACCGGCTCCGAAGCTCCCGCCGAGGCCTCCTCCGCTCCGGAGGAACCGCAAGCCACCGGCACCGAGCCCCAGGCTCGTTCCGACGCACCGGCACCGGAAACCGCCTCGACACCGCAGACCGATGACACGCCGGCAGATCAGGCTGAAGCGACCGCCTCCGAGACGGCCCCGTCCGCCGACGCCACCCCGCAGGCCGCAAGCCATGCCGAGCCCGAGACGAGCGAGGCCGCTCGGGCCGAGGCTGCCGCAGGCACCGACAAGACCGGCGAGCCGGAGAAAGCGGAAGCGGCACCCACCGAGCAGCCGGCCGCGCCGGCCAAGGCCGAGCGTCGTCCGCGCCGTCGGCGCGCGCACAACGACCCGCGCGAGAAACGCCGCCGCGAGCAACAGCCCTCCGCCGAGGAAACTCCGGCACAGGCCGAGGAAGCCTCGAGCGCGGCCGAAGCCTCCTCGAGCCAGACCGAGAGCGACCGCTGATCCAGGGGCAAAACTGCCCCGGCAACGCAACAACGCCCGCCATCCGCAAGGATGGCGGGCGTCTTTATATGGCCGGGATGTGGCCCGGGCTCAGCCCAACTCAACTCAGCCGCGAGCGATTGACGAAGGTCGTCAGTGCGCGAATCAGGTAGACAATATCGTGGGTACCGGCCGTCTCGCGGATCGAGTGCATCGCCCACTGCGGCACGCCCACATCCAGCGTGGGCACGCCGATCTCGCCGGCGGTGATCGGCCCGATGGTGCTGCCGCACCCCATGTCCGCCCGCGTGACAAAGCTCTGCACCGGCACTCCCGCCTCGCGGCAGAGTTCACGGAACAGCGCCGCCGTCTCGCTGGTGGTGGCATAACGCTGGTTGGCATTGACCTTGATCACCGGCCCGCCGTTGATCGCCGGACCGTGGGCGGCGTCATGCTTGTCCGGGAAGTTGGGATGCAGCGCGTGGGCGTTGTCGCAGGAGATCAGGCGCGATCCCTGAATCAGCCGAACCAGCCCTTCCTCGCCGGCCTCGCCGCACTGGGCGCTGACGCGACGCAGCACATCGGCCAGGAACGACCCCTGAGCGCCACAGGCACTGGCACTACCGACTTCCTCGTGGTCGTTGGCCACCAGCAGCGCGCCCTGGCGGCCATCGGCCGCCAGCAGCGCTTCCAGGCCGCAGAAGCACGACAGCAGGTTATCGAGACGTGCGCCGGCAATCAGCTCCTCCTCGATACCAACCCGGCTGGGCGGCTGGACATCGTAGAGGCACAGCTCGAAGGCCAGCGGTTCGACGTTTTCCAGCCCCTGCTGCTCGTAGAGCCAGCGCTTGAGCAACGCCGTGAAATCCGAGTCGCCACCGCCCTGCAACAGCACCGGCGCCATCTGGGTCTGTGCGTTCAGGGCACGCCCATTGTTGGCTTCGCGATCGAGGTGAATGGCCAGACTCGGAATCGTCGCCACGGGGCGGTCCACGTTGATCAGTACGCCCTGGGTGCGGCCGTCCTCGCGGCGCACATGCACGCGCCCGGCAAGCCCCAGGTCACGGTCGAACCAGGGTGCCAGCAACGCCCCGCCGTAGACTTCGACCCCCAGCTGCAGCCAGTCGCGATTGCGCAACGCCGCACTGGGCTTTAGTCGCAACCCGGGGCTGTCGGTGTGGGCGCCGATCATGCGCAGCGTTTCGAGGCGCCCCTCGGGCAGCTGCAGGGCGATCAATGACGAGTCGTTACGCGTGACGAACACCCGCTCACCCGGTGACAGCGACCACACCTGAGTCTCATCGAGACGACGATAGCCGGCGCTTTCCAGCCGCCGGGCCATGTTGGCGGTCGCGTGCCAGGGGGTCGGCGAGCGGGCCAGGAATGTCAGAAGGCGTTCCAGGGTCGGATCTTGGGGCATGCTCATCCTCGTCGGGGTCTATGTCTGGCGATACAGGCTGCTACAATGCCAGACCGGCTTGTGCGGCATCCGCGTGCCGGTCACCAGGGAATAGAGTGTACATGAAACCGGGAGTGCTTCATCGATGAGCCTGACTGCAGTCATCCAGCGCGTGACGATCTTTTTCCTGTTGATCGCGCTGGGTGTACCGGCCCTTGCCGGCCCCACCCCCACGGATGCCCAGCGCCAGGCGTCGATTGAAGTCGCGGACTCACTGGAATACGGCCACTATGCCGACGTCACGCTCGATGATGCCTGGTCGCGGCGCGCCTTCGACCGCTTTCTCGACGTGCTCGACTCGCAGCGTGCCTACCTGCTGCAACGCGATGTCGACGCTTTCAGCGACCTGCGCACCTCGCTCGATGACGCCGTCACCCAGGGCAAGCTGACGCGCGTCTATGCCCTGTACGACCGCTACCAGCAGCGTGTCGAGACACGTCTGAAATGGCTGCTCGCGCGTGTCGACGACGGCCTCGACTTCGACTACACGTCCCAGGCGCGCCTGGCGCTGGATCGGGAATCGGCCGGCTGGGCCGGCGACGAGGGCGCACTCGACACCCTGTGGCACAAGCGCCTGAAGAATGCCGCCCTGTCACTGAGCCTCAGCGACCAGTCACCCGAAGCGGTAAAGAAGACACTTCACGACCGCTACGAAGGCCAGCTGTCGCGGGTTAGCCAGACCAAGCCGGAAGACGTGCTGGAACTGTTCATGGCCGCCGTCACCGGCACAGTGGATCCGCACACCGAATACTTCTCGCCGCGCCAGAGCGAGTCCTTCGACATCCAGATGCGCCTGTCGCTCGAGGGTATCGGCGCCCTGCTGCAGACCGAAGGTGAATACGTCAAGGTGGCCAGCCTGGTCCCCGGCGGCCCCGCCGCCAAGAGCGGCGTACTGCAACCTGCCGACCGCATCGTCGCCGTGGGCCAGGGCGACAGCGGCGAGATGGTCAACGTGGTGGGCATGCGCCTGGATGACGTGGTCGAGCTGATCCGTGGGCCGAAGGGCTCCACGGTGCGCCTCGACGTCATTCCCGCCAAGGCGGTGGATGTGACTCGCTCGCATGTGGTGAAGATCGTCCGCGACACCGTCGAGCTCGAAGATCAGGCCGCCAGCAGCGACGTGGTGACCCTGCATCGCGACGACGGCGACCATCGCATCGGCGTGATCAAGATCCCTACCTTCTATGTCGACTTCGATGCCTGGCAGGCCGGGGAAGAGGACTATCGCAGCTCGACCCGCGACGTCGCCAAGGAAATCAAGAAGCTCAAGGCCCAGAACGTCGAGGGCATCCTGCTGGACCTGCGCAACAATGGCGGCGGGGCCCTCCAGGAAGCCAACTCACTGGTGGGCCTGTTCATCGACCGCGGCCCCACCGTTCAGGTTCGCGACGCCCGGGGACGCATCAGCCTGTATGGCGACACCGACAGTGGCGTTGCCTATGACGGACCGCTGGGCGTGCTGGTGAACCGCCTCTCCGCCTCCGCCTCGGAGATTTTCGCCGGCGCCATTCAGGATTACGGGCGCGGCCTGATCATCGGTACCCAGACCTTCGGCAAGGGCACCGTGCAGACGCTCAGCGATCTGAGCCACGGGCAGATCAAGCTGACCCGCGCCAAGTTCTACCGCGTCTCGGGCGAGAGCACCCAGCTGCGGGGGGTTACTCCGGACATCAGCTTCCCCAGCCTGATCGACCCGCAGACCATCGGCGAGAGCAGCCTCGACAACGCCCTGCCCTGGGACACCGTACGCGCCGTGCAGTACCGCCGCTATGGCAACCCGGGCGCCTATCTCGACACGCTCAAGGCAGACCACCGCCAGCGCGTCGAGCAGGAGCCGAACTTCCTCTACCTGGAACAGCAGGCCAGCCTGATCAAGAAGCTGCGCGAGCAGCAGACCAGCGTCAGCCTCAATCGCGAACAGCGCAAGCGCGAGATGGAAGCCCAGGAGAAAGAGGAGCTGGCCCTGGAGAACCGCCGGCGGCGCGCACTGGGCCTTGACCCGCTCGAGCACTGGGTCGATGCGCGCAATACCGACGCGAGCGATAATGGTGAAGAGGACCCGGCCCCGATCGATCGCGCCCAGGTGGTCGAAGGCTCGCAGATCGTGCTGGATTACGCCCGACTCAGCCAGCCGGACTGACGCCCCGCCTCGTCAGGTCGTCGCTGCCAGGTGAAGACAGCCGCCGCCCGCCCCGGCGGGCGGCGGCCACGCGAACAAGCCGGGGGAGCCGTTAATGACCGCCTGCCGCCACTCTCACCCACCCTTCATCATTCTTCTGACGCTCGCCCTGCTGCTGGCCGTCTCGCCCGCACAGGGCGCCTCCGACACCTGCCCGGAACGGCCGTCCGAACAGCTGCAGCATGATCTCGCCCGACTGACGGCGCGCATCCAGCGCTGGGCCGACGCCTACTATCAGCACGGTACCCGACTGGTCGAGGACGGTGTCTACGAAGCCGCCCGGCGTCGTCAGGCACGCTGGCGCCAGTGCCTCGACATTCCCGCCCCGGCACCGCACCCTCACGCCCCGACCGGCGGCAAGGTGCGACATCCCGTCGTGCAGACCGGTCTGGACAAGGCCGACTCCCGCCAGGCGGTCGCCGCATGGCTGCGCGCCCGGCGCGATCACAAGCTCTGGATCCAGCCCAAGGTCGACGGGGTCGCCGTCACCCTGCTTTATGAACAGGGTCGACTCACCGCCGCGGTCAGCCGGGGCGACGGGGTGCACGGCCAGAACTGGTTGCCCCGAGCGCGCAGGATCACGGCAATTCCCGAACGACTGCCCGATGCCCCGCCACGGGTGGTACTGCAGGGCGAGCTCTACGACAAGCGCCCCGGCCATGTGCAGTCGCGCGACGGCACCGATGGTGCCCGTGCGGCGATCAGCGGTTTGATGGCGCGCGATACTCTCGATGCCGAGGCGGCGAAGCGCATCGGCCTGTTCGTATGGGACTGGCCGAACGGCCCGGCCGACATGGCCGCACGGCTTGAGCAGCTGTCGGCCTGGGGCTTTCACGATGCCAGTCGCGATACTCACCGGGTGCGCAGCCTGCGCGACGTGATACAGCAGCGCCAGGCCTGGTACCGCCATCCCCTGCCCTTCGCCAGCGACGGCATCGTGCTGCGCCAGGGGCGACGCCCCGCGGCAGCGACCTGGCAACCCGAACCGCCCGATTGGGCGCTGGCCTGGAAATATCCGGCACAACGCACCCTGGCCGATGTCGAGCGCGTCACCTTTTCGATCGGCCGAACCGGGCGCATCACCCCCGTGGTGGCGCTGGCACCGGTCACTCTAAACGATCGCACCATTTCGCGGGTCAGCCTGGGCTCGCTCGAGCACTGGCAGGCGCTGGACGTGCATCCCGGCGATCAGGTGCAGGTCTCCCTCGCCGGCCTGACCATTCCGCATCTCGACAGCGTGGTCCTGCGCAGCGATCCCCGCCCCACCGTGGACGTCCCCGACCCCGAGGATTACGACGCCTTCAGCTGCCTGAACCCGGCGCCCGGCTGCCGCCGGCAGTTCCTGGCCCGGCTCGAATGGCTCTCCAGCAATGAAGGGCTTGATATCGACGGGCTCGGCGAAAGTCGCTGGCGGCAGCTGGTCAAGGCAGGGCTGGTCACCTCGCTGCTGGACTGGCTGGATCTGCGCGCACCGGCGCTGAAACGCCTGGACGGCGTGGGCCCCGCCAGAGCCGCCAACTGGATGGCCGCGTTCGACCGGGCCCGGCAGGCCGACGATGCCGTCTGGCTGCGCGCCCTGGGCCTGCCGAGCATCACTCCGGTAGCCCTGGAACACGAGGGCCACTTTGCCGGGCTCGAGCGACTCTCGTCCCGCCGCCGCAGCGACTGGCAACGCATCGACGGCGTCGGCAAGGTGGGCGCCAACGCGCTGTGGCGTTTCTTTCACGACCCCGGAACCCGGAGACTGTTGGATACCCTGGTCGAGCGCGGTATCCTTGCCCGCTGAACCCCTTCGGAAACGACGACGCCATGCCGGGCGGCATGGCGTCGTCGGTACCACAAAAGCGGGAATCAGCTGATGGCCGGAGCCTCGCCGCCCGAGAGCCGGAGAATCCTCAGGAATTCGCGCCGCGTCGCCGGGTTCTTGCGGAAGGTACCCAGCATGCGACTGGTCACCAGGCTGGCCCCGGGCTTGTGAATCCCGCGAGTCGTCATGCACTGGTGAGACGCCTCGATGACCACAGCCACCCCCTGCGGCTGCAGCACCTCATGCAGGGTGTCGGCGATCTGCACGGTCATCTTTTCCTGAATCTGCAGGCGTTTGGCATAGATCTCCACCAACCGGGCCAGCTTGGAGATGCCCACCACCCGACGATCGGGAATGTAACCGATATGGGCCTTGCCGATGATCGGCGCCATGTGATGCTCACAGTGGCTCTCGAAGCGGATGTCGTTCATGACGATCATCTCGTCGTAGCCTTCCACCTCGGAGAAGGTTCGCTCGAGCACACCGACCGGATCGGAGGTGTAGCCGGCGAAGAACTCCTCATAGGCCCGCGCCACCCGAGCGGGGGTATCCACGAGCCCCTCGCGATCCGGGTCGTCTCCAGCCCAGCGTATCAATGTCCGGACGGCGTTTTCGGCCTCTTCACGGCTCGGCGCTGTCGATGCCATGCTTATCCTCGTGCAATCCCGCTCATGCTTGCGACTTCCGCCCGGCCGGACGGAAACCATGGACAGAGGTTGTCGAGCAACCTGGTTGCCGAATCATATCACGATCGTCCACGACGGGTCCCCATCGGCTTGCCTGTACGAACAAAGGCCGTGAAATCAGAGGGATACTGAAATAATATCGCGCCCGGACGGGCTATCGCCACGCGACCGTCAGGAAACGCCGGCGATCAGGAAGACAGCGGAAGGATTGGCTCCCCGAGCAGGACTCGAACCTGCGACCCAATGATTAACAGTCATTTGCTCTACCAACTGAGCTATCGGGGAATACCTGAATACGGAAGGACATCGATGTTGGCTCCCCGAGCAGGACTCGAACCTGCGACCCAATGATTAACAGTCATTTGCTCTACCAACTGAGCTATCGGGGAATACCGTCGATGTATAAGCTCTATTTTTCGCGCCCTTGACGAATGACTCGACAGTGCACGTTGCGATGCTTGGCTCCCCGAGCAGGACTCGAACCTGCGACCCAATGATTAACAGTCATTTGCTCTACCAACTGAGCTATCGGGGAACATCACTTGAGCTCGCGACGTAGTATACGGATTCCTTTTCAATCGTCAAGGCGTGTAATCGCCGCCCGGCCCGTCGCAACCCTCGGCTTTCCTTGACGAAAACGCCCAGCGGCAAAGCGCTGGGCCTTCGGAATCCTGGTGGCTACGCCCTGATTCGAACAGGGGACCCCATCATTATGAGTGATGTGCTCTAACCAGCTGAGCTACGTAGCCATGTCACCTACCGCGCCGAGGCTTTCTGCCCCGGTACAGCGGTTGCGAATTATGCACAGGGGCCGCCCTCTTGGCAACCCCTGCTCACGGATTACTGCTTGACTCCCAGTGCCTTCTTCACGGCCGGCAGCCCTTCGCCGCCGTCAACGGTGGTCACGCCATCGAGCCAGTCAGACAGCACGTCGGGATGGGCCTGGAGCCACTCGCGGGCCGCGACACGCGGCTTCTTGCCGTCATCCATGATCGCCCCCATCACCTCGTTCTCCATGTCCAGGGTGAACGTCAGGTTCTTGAGCAGCCGGCCGGCATTGGGGCAATCGTCGACAAAACCGGCACGGGTGTTGGTGTAGACCGTCGCACCGCCGTAGTTGGGGCCGAAGTAGTCGTCGGCGCCGGACAGGTAGGCCATGTCGAAGTTGGTGTTCATCGGGTGCGGCTCCCAGCCCAGGAACACCATCCACTGCTTGTCGCCCACCTTCGACTTGAGCTCGGCGAGCATGCCCGCCTCGGAGGAATCGACGAGTTCCCAGTCGCCCAGGCCGAAGGCATCGTCATCGATCATGTCCTGGATGATCATGTTGCCGTCGTTGCCGGCCTCGATCCCGTAGAGACGCTTGCCGAACTGGTCGGCATGCTTGTCGAGATCGGCCACCGAGGTCACGCCGGCATCGTAGACGTACTGCGGCACGGCCAGCGTGTACTTGGCCCCCTCGAGGTTGGCGCCGACCCGATCGACCTGGCCCTTGTCGATGTAGGGATCGCTGATCGAGGCCATCGACGGCATCCAGTTGCCGAGGAAGACGTCGAAGTCGCCGTTCTTCAACCCGGAGTAGGCGATCGGCACCGACACGGTATCGCTGGTCACGTCATAGCCCAGCCCGTCGAGCACCTCGCTGGTCATCGCGGTCGTCGCGGTGATGTCGGTCCAGCCGACCTCGGCGAAGTGTACCGTCCGGCACTGTTCCGGCACCTCGGCGGCGGCCAGGGGAGCCATCGAAGCCAGCAGACTGCCGGCGACCAGAGTCAGAGAGGATGTCTTGTACATTGACGTTTCTCCTGCGGACGAAGTGGCGTGCCGCCTTGCGACACGTTGGATAACGATTAATTATGCGATAATCAACCACGCATTCCACTATACAATAGTTTTTGTTGATTGAACGTTCAATAAAAACATTGCACACTATAGACCAATGAGGCGTGGACGGCCCGAATCACGATTCAACGTCGTCCGTCTCGCGACAGGTAAGGAGGAGGCTCGTGCCCAAGGTCGGAATGGAGCCCATACGCCGGCGGCAGTTGATCAACGCCACCATGCAGGCCATCGACGACGTCGGTCTGGCGGACGCCACCGTCGCGCGCATCGCCCGGCAGGCCGGTGTCTCGGCCGGCATCATCAGCCACTATTTCGGAGGCAAGGACGGCCTGCTGGAAGCCACCATGCGCCAGATCCTCTACGACCTGGGCACCGCCGTGGCCACGCGGCGCGCCCGCCTTGCGGATAACACGCCGGCGGCCCACCTGCGCGCGATCATCGACGGCAACTTCGATCGCAGTCAGGTCAGCCAGTCGGTGATGAAGACCTGGCTGGCCTTCTGGGCCTCGAGCATGCACAAGCACGACCTCCAGCGGCTGCAGCGGGTCAACGACCGGCGGCTCTACTCGAATCTCTGCTGTCAGTTCCGACGCTGCCTGCCGCGCGCCGAGGCCCGCCGTGCCGCCCGCGGCCTGGCGGCAATGATCGACGGTCTGTGGCTGCGCGGCGCCCTGGCACCCGAGGGTCTGGACGTCGACCGGGCCCGCCAGCTGGCCTACGACTACCTGGAAGAACAACTGGCGCACGCCGAATGCCCCGCCTGAGGGCGAATTCGGCGGCGTGAATCACTCATTCCTTTTCGCGGAGGCAACATGGCCACACTCGAAACTCAGCCACTCTACATCGACGGGCGTCGCGTGGACGCCACCTCCGGTGAAACCTTCGACACCGTCAATCCCGCCAACGGTGAGGTGCTGGCCAGCGTTCAGCAGGCATCACGCGACGACATCGATCGCGCCGTCGCCTCGGCCCGCCGGGGCCAGCAGGTCTGGGCGGCAATGACCGGCATGGAGCGCAGCCGCATCCTGCTGCGTGCCGTCGCCCTGCTTCGTGAGCGCAACGACGAGCTGGCGCATCTGGAAACCTTGGATACCGGCAAGCCGATCAGCGAGACCCAGGCGGTGGACATCGTCACCGGCGCCGACTCGCTGGAGTACTACGCCGGGCTGGCGCCTGCCATCGAGGGCACGCAGATCCCGCTGCGCGAAGACTCCTTCGTCTACACGCGCCGCGAGCCGCTGGGCGTGATCGGGGCCATCGGCGCCTGGAACTACCCCATCCAGATCGCCTGCTGGAAGAGCGCACCCGCGCTGGCCGCCGGCAACGCCGTGGTCTTCAAGCCCAGCGAGGTCACGCCGCTGACCACCCTGAAGCTGGCCGAGATCTTCACCGAAGCCGGTCTGCCCGACGGCGTGTTCAACGTGGTCCACGGCGACGGACGCGTCGGCGAACTGCTCACGCACCATGCCGACATCGACAAGATCACCTTCACCGGCGAAGCCGGCACCGGCAAGAAGGTGATGTCCGCCGCGGCCGGCTCGACTCTCAAGGAAGTGACCATGGAGCTGGGCGGCAAGTCGCCGCTGATCGTCTTCGACGACGCCGACCTGGATCGGGCTGCCGACGCCGCCATGATCGCCAACTTCTATTCCAGCGGTCAGGTCTGCACCAACGGCACCCGCGTCTTCGTGCACCGCTCGATCAAGAGCGCCTTCGAGGCCCGCATCAAGGAGCGCGTGGAACGCATCCGCGCCGGCGACCCGCTCGACCCGGACGTCAACTTCGGCCCGCTGGTCAGCTTCGAGCACCTCGAGAAGGTCCAGGGCTACATCGACCTGGGCAAGCAGGAAGGCGCCCGCGTGCTGGTCGGCGGGGAGCGCTGGAACGACGGCGACTTCGCCGCCGGCGCCTGGGCGGCCCCCACGGTGTTCACCGACTGCCGCGACGACATGCGCATCGTCCGCGAGGAGATCTTCGGCCCGGTCATGTCGATCCTGGTCTTCGACGACGAGGACGAGGTCGTGCGGCGCGCCAACGACACCACCTACGGCCTGGCCGCCGGCCTGTTCAGCGAGAGCCTGAACCGCTCGCATCGCGTCATCCACCGCCTGCAGGCGGGAATCTGCTGGATCAACACCTGGGGCGACTCCCCGGCCGAGATGCCGGTGGGCGGCTACAAGGAGTCCGGCATCGGTCGCGAGAACGGCCTGTCATCACTCGACCAGTACACCCAGATCAAGTCGGTCCAGGTCGAGATGGGCCCCTTCCCGCCGGTCTTCTGACCTGCCCGGGCCGGCCCGAGGGCCGGCCCGTCGTCAGCCGCTTTTCGATCCCGACTTCACGCAGGAGGGCCGCTCATGACGCAGGCTCGTGAATACGACTACATCATCATCGGCGCCGGCTCCGCCGGCAACGTCCTCGCCACGCGACTGACCGAGGACCCCGACGTGCAGGTGCTGCTGCTGGAAGCCGGCGGCCCGGACTACCGTTTCGACTTCCGCACTCAGATGCCGGCGGCGCTCGCCTACCCGCTGCAGGGCAAGCGCTACAACTGGGCGTTCGAGACCGACCCCGAACCCCACATGGACAACCGGCGCATGGAGTGCGGCCGCGGCAAGGGCCTGGGCGGCTCGTCGCTGATCAACGGCATGTGCTACATCCGCGGCAACGCCCTGGACTACGACAACTGGGCCAGGCGCGAGGGGCTCGAGGACTGGACCTACGCCGACTGCCTGCCCTACTTCAGGAAGGCCGAGACCCGCGACATCGGCGCCAACGACTACCACGGCGGTGACGGACCGGTCTGCGTCGCCACTCCGAAGGCAGGCAACAACCCCCTCTATCATGCCTTCATCGAGGCGGGTATCCAGGCCGGCTACCCGGCCACCGAGGACGTCAACGGCTACCAGCAGGAAGGCTTCGGCCCCATGGACCGGTTCGTGACCCCGAACGGCCGGCGTGCCTCCACCGCCCGGGGCTATCTGGACATCGCCAGGCCGCGGCCCAACCTGACCATCGAGACCCGCGCCACCACCGACGTGATCACCTTCGAGGGCAAGCGTGCCAGCGGCGTGCGCTACGCGCGCGGCGGCCAGACCCGGGAGGTCAGGGCGCGCCGCGAGGTGCTGCTGTGCGCCGGCGCCATCGCCTCGCCGCAGATCCTGCAGCGCTCCGGCATCGGCCCGCAGGACGTGCTCGACGAGTTCGGCATCACGCCGGTTCAGGTCAACGACAACGTCGGCGCACACCTCCAGGACCACCTGGAGATGTACATCCAGTACGAGTGCACAAAGCCGATCTCCCTGTACCCGGCGCTGAAGTGGTACAACCAGCCGAAGATCGGCGCCGAATGGATGCTGTTCGGCACCGGCATGGGCGCCAGCAACCAGTTCGAGGCCGCCGGCTTCATCCGCACCCGCGACGCGGAGGCGTGGCCCAACCTGCAGTACCACTTCCTGCCCATCGCCATCAGCTACAACGGCAAGAGCGCGGTGCAGGCCCACGGTTTCCAGGCCCACGTCGGATCCATGCGTTCCGAGAGCGAGGGCCGGGTGCGCCTGACCTCGCTGGACCCCGCGGCCGCGCCCTCGATCCTGTTCAACTACATGTCCACCGAGAAGGACTGGCAAGAGTTTCGCGACGCCATCCGCCTGACCCGCGAGATCATCAATCAGCCGGCCATGGACGAATACCGCGGCCGCGAGATCTCCCCGGGGCCGGACGTGCAGTCCGACGCCGAGCTCGACGCCTTCGTCCGCCAGCATGCCGAGACCGCCTATCACCCCTGCGGAACCTGCCGCATGGGCGCCGGCGACGACAGCGTGGTCGATGGCGCCGGGCGCGTTCACGGCGTGGAAGCCCTGCGGGTGGTCGACGCCTCGCTGTTCCCGGTGATTCCCACCGGCAATCTCAACGCGCCGACGATCATGCTGGCCGAGAAGATGGCCGACAAGATCCGCGGCCGCGAGCCGCTGCCGAAGAGCAACGCCCCCTACTACGTCGCCGATGGCGCACCGGCCCGGCAACGCGCGCCCGAACGCCCGGCCTGATTCAAGCCCTTTTCCCCTTGTTTGCCCCGCTTCGCGGGGCTTTTTTTGGCGTCGTGTTCCGCGCCGCTCTGGTCAGGCCCGACCAAATCCTCTAGGCTGATAGCATTCAAACGTACGTTCGAATCACCTCATTGTCCGCTTCGGAGAATCTCGATGCTGTCATTGCTGCTCATCGTGCTGGCCGCCATCGGCCTGATCGAAGTCATGCGCCACGAGGCCGGCGCCCCGGCGGCACTCGCCGCCACCGGTATACCCGGCCTGCTGGGGGTCGTGCTCGGCGCCCCGGTCACCGCTGTACTCCTGCTGCTGGCGACGCTGGTCATCGCCGCCGGCGGTTTGCCCGCACTGCGCCGGCGCTGGCTGACCCCGCGCCTGTTCGCCCGCTTTCGCCGGGTGGCGCCGCGCGTCTCGGATACCGAGCGCGTGGCCCTGGAAGCCGGCAGCGTGTCCTGGGACGGCGAGCTGTTCACCGGGCGTCCCGACTGGCAGCACCTGCTGGCCTACCGTGACGACGGCCTGAGCGACGCCGAGCGCGCCTTTCTCGAGCATCAGTGCGCGGAGGTCGCCGGCCTGTGCAACGGCTGGGATGTGGCCCGCGAGCGCGCCGACCTGCCCGAGGCAGCCTGGGACTACCTGAAGCGGGAACGCTTCTTCGGCATGATCATCCCCGAGGAATACGGCGGCCTGGGCTTCTCGGCCAAGGCCCAGTCGGCGGTGCTGCAGAAACTGGTGGTCAACGAAACGCTGATGATCTCGGTAGGTGTGCCCAACTCGCTCGGCCCGGGCGAGCTGCTGCTCAAGTACGGCACCGAGGAACAGAAGAACCATTACCTGCCGCGGCTGGCCGACGGCCGCGAGATTCCCTGCTTCGGCCTCACCGGGCCGCGTGCCGGCTCGGACGCCACCTCGCTGCCCGACGTCGGCGTGGTGGTCAAGCGCGAGGTCGAGGGCAAGGAGGTGCTGGGGCTCGAGCTGACCTTCGAGAAACGCTGGATCACCCTGGCCCCGATCGCCACCGTGGTGGGTCTGGCATTCCGGCTGTTCGACCCCGACCATCTGCTCGGCGAGGAAAGCGACCTGGGCATCACCTGCGCACTGATCCCCCGCGACACGCCGGGCATGGAGATCGGCCGTCGCCATCACCCGATCGGCAGCCCCTTCATGAACGGGCCGATCGTCGGCCGCAACGTCTTCGTGCCGCTCGACTGCATCATCGGTGGCCCGTCGATGGCCGGCCAGGGCTGGCGGATGCTGGTCGAGTGCCTGTCGGTGGGCCGCTGCATCACGCTGCCCTCCGGCGCCGCCGGGGTCGGCCGCTACGCCGCCGGCTGGTCCGGCGGGTTCACCCGCATTCGCCGCCAGTTCAACCTGCCGGTCGCCGAGATGGAAGGCGTGCAGGAAGCCCTGGCTCGCCTGACGGCGCATGCCTACATCGCCCAGGCCGCGGTGTATCAGACCGCCAACCTGATCGATCACGGCGTCAAGCCGGCGGTCCCCTCGGCGATCCTCAAGAGCCAGCTGACCGAGTTCCAGCGGCGCATCCTTGCCGACGCCATGGACGTCCACGGCGGCAAGGCGGTGACGCTGGGACCGCGCAACTACCTGGGGCTCGCCTGGAGCGCCGTGCCGGTGTCGATCACCGTCGAGGGCGCCAACATCATGACCCGCAATCTGATGGTCTTCGGCCAGGGCGCCATCCGCTGTCACCCCTACGTGCTCGAGGAGCTCGCCGCCGCCGACAACGACGACCTCGATGCCTTCGACCGGGCCTTCTTCGGGCATGCCGGGCTGATTGCCGGCAACGCCGCCCGTGCTTTCACCCAGGCGCTGGGCCTCGGCAAGTCCCGGGTGCCCTTCGACGAGCTGGCCGCCCCCTATGCCCGTGAGGTCAGCCGCCTCTCCGCCGGCTTCGGACTGTGCGCCGATGCCGCCATGGCCAGCCTGGGCTCGAGCCTCAAGAAGCGCGAGATGCTCTCGGCCCGACTCGGCGATGTGCTCGCCAATCTCTATCTGCTGTCGATGGTGCTCAAGCAGTGGCACGACGACACCAGTGTCGAGCATGAAGCGGCGCTGCTTCATTACAGCTGCCGCACCCTGCTCCACCGCACCGAGCAGGCCTTCGTCGAGCTCTTCGACAACCTGCCCAACCGGGCCCTGGGACGCAGCCTGTCGGCCATCATCATGCCGCTCGGGCGGCGCTGGAAGGCCCCCGAGGACTCCCTCACCCGGGAGATCGCCCACGCCATTTCCACCGCCACGCCGCTGCGCGACAAGCTGCTGGCCGGCACCTGGAATACCCAGGCGGAAGGCGACGTCGACAACCCCCTGGCCCGCTACAACGCCCTGCTGGCCGACTACCCGCGGGCCGAGCCGCTGTATCGCACCATCAACAAGGCCTATGCCGGCGGCGAGCTGCCCGCCGACGCCCTGCACCCCGAGCAGCGCACCGAGGCGGCGCTCGCCGCCGGGCTGATCGGCGAGGAGGATGCCGCCTTCCTGAGCGCCTTCGAGGCCGAAGTGCTGGACATGCTTACCGTTGACGATTTCGCGTTCGACGCCTTCGCCAGCCAGCCGTCGCAGGCAACCCACCACGACGCGGCATAGACGCCGCAACATCGCGATACGCAAGCGCCCTGCCCGTCGCAACGACGGGCAGGGCGCTTTTGATGCCCGGAAGGAAACCGGCACCGACATCCAGCCCGGTGCCGGCCGGCCTCAGGTCAGCAGGACGGTCGAACCGGTGGTGCGCCGCGAGGCCAGGGCTTCCTGGGCCTCGCCCGCCTTGTCAAGCGGATAGCGCTGGCCGATGTCCACCTTGACCTTGCCACTCTCGAGCATCTCGAACAGGTCGCGGCACATCATCTCGAAGCGCTCGCGGGTATCGGCGTAGCCGTTGAGGCTGGGGCGGGTCACGAACAGCGATCCCTTCTGGTTGAGGATGCCGATGTTGACGCCCTCCACCGGCCCCGAGGCATTGCCGAAGCTGACCATCAGGCCACGCTTGCTCAGGCAGTCCAGCGAGGTCTCCCAAGTGTCCTTGCCCACCGAGTCGTAGACCACCGGCACCATCTCGCCGCCGGTCAGCTCGCGCACCAGCTCGACCACGTTCTCGCGGGTATAGTCGATGGTCGCCCAGGCGCCGTTCTTCTTCGCCAGCTCGGCCTTCTCCGGCGAGCTGACAGTGCCGATCAGCTTGGCGCCCAGCGCCCTGGCCCACTGGCAGGCGATCGAGCCGACCCCGCCGGCCGCGGCGTGGAAGAGGATCGTCTCGCCCGCCTCGACCCGATGGGTCTGGCGCAGCAGGTACTGCACGGTCAGCCCCTTGAGCATCGACGCCGCGGCGGTCTCGAAATCGATGCCGTCGGGCAGCACCACGACCTTATCGGCGGGCAGCACATGCTGCTCGGCATAGGCGCCCAGCGGTCCCTGGGCATAGGCGACGCGATCGCCCGGCTTGAGGTGGGTCACACCCTCGCCGACGGCGTCCACCACGCCGGCCCCCTCGGTGCCCAGCCCGGAAGGCAGGCCCGGCGCCGGATAGAGGCCGGTACGGAAGTAGATATCGATGAAGTTCAGGCCGATCGCCCGGTTGGCGACGCGCACTTCACCCGGTCCGGGAGCGGCGGGTGTCACGTCGACGAGCTCGAGCACCTCGGGGCCACCGGTGCGGGAAAACTGGATACGTTTGGCCATGGCCGGCAATCCTTGTTCAACTGACGGAGTCGGCTCACCTTACAAGCGTCCGCCGATCAAGGCCAGTCCCCGCGGTTCGGCAAGCGCCGTGGCATCGCCTACGCTGGGAACACCCGCAACCACGGATTGCCGACAAGGAGTCTTCATGTCCCTGACCCGTTTCTCGCTCGCCGGGCGAACCGCCCTGGTCACCGGCTGCAACAAGGGGCTCGGCCGCGCCATGGCCGTCGCCCTGGCCGAGGCCGGCGCCGACATCGTCGGCGTCAATCGCAGCGACGACACTACCACCCGGGAAGCCGTCGAAGCGCAGGGACGCCGCTACCACAGCGTCACCGCCGCGCTCGGCGAGACACCCCCGGCCGCCATCGTCGAGGACGCCGTCGCCGCGGCGGGCCAGCTCGACATCCTCGTCAACAACGCCGGTCTGATTCGCCGCGCCCCGGCCATCGAGTTCAGCGAAGCGGACTGGGACGCGGTCATCGATGTGAACCTCAAGGCCGCCTTCTTCCTAGCCCAGCACGTCGCGCGTCACCTGATCGAGCGCGGCGCCCGCGGCAAGATCATCAACGTCGCCTCCCTGCTCTCCTTTCAGGGCGGCATTCGGGTGCCTTCCTACACCGCCAGCAAGAGCGGCCTGCTCGGCCTCACCCGGCTGATGGCCAACGAATGGGCCGCCCACGGCATCAACGTCAACGCCATCGCCCCGGGCTACATGGCCACCGACAACACCCAGGCGCTGCGCGATGATCCGCAGCGCAACGCCGAGCTGCTGGCGCGCATCCCCGCCGAGCGCTGGGGAGAACCGGAGGACATCGCCGGCGCCGCGGTCTTTCTCGCCTCGTCGGCCGCCGATTACGTCCACGGTCATGCGCTGGCGGTGGACGGCGGCTGGCTGGCGCGCTGACCCCGCGCCGCGGCCGGGTTCACAGCTGCGCGGGAAACTGCTCCAGGCCGCGCACGAAGCGCGCCTTGTAGCCGTCGAACAGCTCGCGGTCCTGCTTGAAGGACTGCACCACGGCGTTGACGTCGAAATTCAGGCTCACGGGCAGCGTGTCGGGACCGGCTTCCGGGTGGCGGGGTGCCAGCCCGATGCGCTGGCCCTCCGGCCCGCTCAGCCAGCGCTCGATGCCGGCGCGGTGGAACATGGTTTCCTGGTCGGCGTCGACCGCGTTGACGCGCAGCGGCGCCCGCGTGGCGAGCTCCGCCACCAGGCGTTCGGCAGCGTTCTCGACCGGCGTCTCGGGCAGAACGCCGAGCAGCGCCAGTTCCATGCTCTCGCCGCGGGCATCGGATACCAGCAGCGCCAGTGCCGCCGGGCGGCCGTCGTCGTCGGTCAGCGCCAGGATACGCGCCGCGTCCTGGCGCACCAGCACGCCCAGGGTGCCGGCGAAGCTCGCCAGCGGCACGAGGCCGGCGTCGCGGCCATAGACTTCGGCACACAGGCGCGCCAGACAGGCCTCGCGCTGCCGGGCATCGTTCACGTTCACGACTTTCATGGGCTCTCCATTCGCGAGATGATCGGCGGGGCAGACTAGCATACCGGCCGGCGCCGCCCCACGCTTTCCGCTCCCGCCCGAGGAACCCGCATGCCACCCGCTCCGCCGCCCGACGAACTACCGCCCGTCATGGCTCATCGCGGCCTGTCGGCCCACGCGCCGGAAAACACCCTGGCCGCCGTTCGCGCCGCCCATGCCGCCGGCTGCCGCTGGGTCGAGCTCGACGTTCAATTGCTTGGCGACGGCACACCGGTGATCTGGCACGACGCCGGAATCAAGCGCTGCACTGGCGAACGGGGGCGCCTGGCCGGGCTGAGCCTGGCCACCGCCCGACGACTCGACGTGGGCGGCTGGTTCTCCGCCGAGTTCAACGGCGAGCGGATGGCCACCCTCGAGGCGATGCTTGACCTGATCGTCTCGCTCGAGCTGGGCCTCAACCTGGAATTCAAGGTCAACCGGGGGCGCGATCCGGCCGCCCTGGTGGACGCGGTGCTGCCGCCGGTCGAACGCTGTTTGCCGCCCTCGCGCTGGCTGGCCTCTTCCTTCGATCGTCGGGCGCTGCACGCCCTGCGCCGTCATCGACCCGATCCGCACCAGCTGCGCCTGGGCCTCATCGCCAAGCGCCTGCCCCGTAGCTGGCGGGAGGACATCCGTGCGCTCGACGCCTTCAGCCTGCATCTGGACTGGCGACGCCTGCGCGAGCAACAGGCCCGTGCCGTGGCCGCGAGCCCCTGCCGGCTGGTCGCCTACACGGTCAACGACCCGCACGTCGCCCGACGCCTGTATGCCTGGGGCGCCGACTCGCTGATCAGCGATGACCCGAAAAAATTGACTGACATCAAGTGATCGCGGGCCCGCGGCCGGCTCTCCTCAACTTTTCGGGGCCGAAGCCGATAGAACGATAAACGATCGTCATCCAAGGAGCCCCGATGAACCCCTCCACGCTGATCGGCATGGTGGTCAGCTGTCTGTTGCTGGCCAGCGTGCTGTTTCTCACGGCCGAGTCTCCCGACAGCTTTCTCAACCTGCCCGGCCTGGCCATCGTGCTGACCGGCACGATGGCGGCGACCTTCATCAGCTATCCCCTGAAGGAGGTGGTACGCGTCGTGCGCCTGGTGGGCCTGGTCTTTCGCCGCGAGGACAGCCATGTCCGCGATGACATCCAGGAACTGGTGGACATGGCGCGGCTGTGGTTCAAGGGTGACGTCCGGGCCGTGGAGCGCGCGCTGGAAAAGACCCGCAACCCCTTCCTGCGCAGCGGCATCCAGCTGGTCATCGCCAATACCAAGGAGGAAGAGATTCTCGACCTGCTGCGCTGGCGCATCGCGCGCCTCAAGGCACGGGAACATGCCGAGGCGCAGATCTTTCGCACCATGGCCGCCTATGCGCCGGCCTTCGGCATGCTCGGTACCCTGGTGGGGCTGGTCAACATGCTCGAGGTCATGGACGGCGGCAGCCTGGCGGATATCGGCCCGCGCATGGCGGTGGCGCTGCTGACCACCTTCTACGGCATCCTGCTGGCCAATCTGGTGTTCAAGCCGATCGCCGTGAAGCTCGAACGCCGCACCGAGGAACGCCTGATCGCCATGAACATGGTGCTCGAAGGGGTTTCGCTGATTTCGCGGCGGCGCCTGCCTTCCTTCATCGAGGAGACCCTTAACTCCTTCATGGCCGATCATCAGGACGAGATTCGCGACGACGGCGAACCGGCACCCGCTATCGACCCCATGCAGGACGGCTCGCATGGGTGACGGGCACGACAACCTGCTGCCCGGGCAGGGCAAGGCATCGGGCGAGGACGGTGAAAGCTGGCTGCTGAGCTATCTCGACGTGCTGACGCTGCTCATCACGTTGTTCGTGCTGCTGCTGACCCTGACCGATCCCACCGCGGAGACGGCGGCGGCTCCCACATCCATGGCGG
Organism: Modicisalibacter sp.; assembly: GCF_055145905.1. NCBI lineage: Bacteria > Pseudomonadati > Pseudomonadota > Gammaproteobacteria > Oceanospirillales > Halomonadaceae > Modicisalibacter > Modicisalibacter sp. The sequence continues at coordinate 114,311 of NZ_JBSREH010000002.1, forward strand.
CCGTCGCCGTCCCGGCCCGTGCCACGGGGACGCAGCCCGACCTCACCGGCCTGCTGCCCCGGCTCGATGGTGTCAGCGTGTCGCGCAGCGATGCGGGGCTCAACCTGCGCATTCAGGACCACCTGCTGTTCGCCAGCGGCCAGGCCGATCTGACCCGGCCCGGCGCCACGGTGCTCCATCGCCTGGTGGCGCTTCTCGAACGCACCCGGGGGACGATCTCCGTGGAGGGGCATACCGACGACGTGCCCATCCACACCGCCCGCTTCCCGTCCAACTGGGAACTCTCCAGTGCCCGGGCCAGCGCCGTGCTGCGTTACCTGCAGGAACAGGGCATCACCGCCGACCGACTGCGCGCCATCGGCTATGCCGACACTCGCCCGCTGCGACCCAACGATTCGCCGGACGATCGTGCCGCCAATCGCCGAGTGGAACTGGTCATCCATGAACAGCGCCCCACATCATGACTCCGATATCCGAACCTTTTTTGACGCTTCATAACCTGAGTTAAGCGCAAAAACGCGGATCAGGTGCCATGGTTAGCCTGTTGAGCATGGAAACGCCCAACGGGACAGCAAGGATGCACCGCGCACGCCCGGTCAGGGACGACCGGGTTCTTGCCCCCGCCACCCCCTACGCCACGGCGTTGACTTGCCCTCCCCGGCCCCGCAGAATTCCCCACCGTCGAGACCCAGGTGCTCGGGAAGCGGGTGACACTCCCGCACTGCCCCCGCAACGGTGTTCGCGTCGATCGATGTCTGGCCCAGCGCCGACCACTGCCGCCAGGCGGGAAGGTGACATCGATCCGCGGTCGTACGTCCACGGCCCAGCGCGTCAGTCCGGAGACCGGCCTGCGTCTCTTCACTGGCTGATGCGGAGGGCTTCGCCAGTGGCGACAGGGCCGGTGCGTCCTCCGGAACTTCCGGCTGGCGTAGCGGCAAGCCGTCCGTGCGTGGCGGGCCGTCGTCACCCTTATCTGTCCTCCTCATCGCGATCGACTGTCACGACGCGCTTGAGGATATTTCCATGCAGCTTCACAAGAGCCCGCTGTGGCTCGCCATCGGCGTCACGGTGGCCCCCCTGACCCAGGCCGACCAGCGCCTGGACACCCTGCAGGTCACCGCCAATCGCCTGCCCCAGACACGCGCCGATGTGCTCGCCAGCACCACCATCATCGACCGCGACGAGATCGAGCGCCTGCAGCCGAACTCCGTGACCGAGCTGCTCCAGGCCCGGGCCGGCGTCGAGCTGACCCGCAACGGCGCCCGCGGCAACCAGACCAGCCTGTTCCTGCGAGGGACCAATTCCGACCACGCCCTGGTGCTGATCGACGGGGCGCGCATCGCCTCGGCTACCGACGGCTCGATCAACTGGGAGTTCCTGCCGGTAGCGGCCATCCAGCGCATCGAGATCGTGCGCGGCCCCCGCGCCGCCGCCTACGGGGCCGATGCCATCGGCGGCGTGATCAACATCATCACCCGCCAAGCCGAAGCCGACGGCGAGCACGCCACCCTGACGCTGCGCCGTGGCAGTGATAACAGCCGTCAGGAAACCGCCTGGTTCACCGCGAACCAGGCCGACACTCAACTTTCGGCGCTGATCGATCACCAGAGCACCGACGGCTTCTCGGCCCGTGCCAACGGCGGTGACGACGACGGCTTCGGACAGCGCACCGGCAAGCTGGCCATGCGCCACGCCTTCGGCGAGCGGGCCGACCTGAACGTCTCGCTGCTGCGTACCCGCAATGACTACGACTACGACGACTGCGGCTACACACTCAGCCAGAATTGCCGTGGCCAGGGCGACCAGCAAGTCCTCTCCGCCTCGCTGACCACGCACGCAAGACCGGGCTGGGACACCGAGCTGGCCGTCGCCCGAGTCAGCGAAAGCCGCGAGCGGATCATCGACGGCCATTCATCCGGCGAGACATTAACCCGGCGCAATGAGGTGTCGCTAACCAACCGTCTGACGGGCGATTGGGGAGATACCGCCCTGGGCGCCGACTTCCGCGATGCCTCGCTCGACTCGCCGCTGACCTACGCCGAGGACGGCCGCCGAAACTGGGGCGTGTTTGCCAACTGGAACAAGCGCCTGGCCCGCCACCAGTTGTCGGCCGGGATTCGCCACGACGATGACACCCGCTTCGGCGGCGCCACCACCGGCAGCCTCGCCTATGCCTACTCGCTGACCCAGAATCAGCAGATCGGCGCCAGCTACGGCACCGCCTACAAGGCCCCCAGCCTGCTCGATCTTTACGGTCCCTATGGCGCCAACCCGAATCTCGACGCCGAAACCTCGCGCACCCGCGAGCTGTTCTGGCGCCTCGATCGCGACGCCTGGGGCCTGTCGGCGACCGCCTTCGATACCCGCATCGACGACCTGATCGACTACGACCCGACCACCTTCATCCCCTACAACGTCGGCAAGGCCCGGATCCGTGGCATCGAGCTGGCGGGCGACTGGCAATACGGTGGTTTCGCGCTGCACGCCGCCCTGACGCACCAGACCCCCGAGAATCGCGAGACAAGCGAGCGCCTGAAGCGCCGCGCGCGCACCTTCGGCCGCCTCGATGCCGACTACACGAGCGGGGACTGGTCGTTCGGCGCCACGCTGCGCAGCGCCGGCGACCGCCGCGACACGGATGCCGCCACCTATGCCGATACCACCACAGCCGGCTACGGTGTGGTGGACCTGCGCACCGACTGGCAGCTCACCCCCCGCATCGCGTTGTCCGCCAAGCTCGACAATGCGCTGGATCGCGACTATCAGCTCGTCGACGGCTACAACACCCAGGGCCGCTACCTGGAAGGCGGGATCATCCTCCGTCTGTAGTACGGCGGCCGTCATGCGCCCCGGCATGGATTGCCGGGGCCCGACGCGATTCCTATAGTGAACGTCGATGACGCTTCATCGACCATCAGGGACGACTCATGCATCGACGCGATTTCCTCAAGGCCGCCAGCGCGCTGGGCGGGGTCTTTCTGCCGCTTTCCCGAGTGCTGGCGGCCGCTCCCGACGCCTCGTCCGCCAGTAGCGGGCAGGGCACGCCCTTCGATTACGCGCGACTGAAAGGCCTGGCACGCCACCTCGCCGACCAACCGCCCCGGGCCGAAGAGGCAAACCTGCCTCCCGAGCTGCTGGGGCTGACCTGGGATCAATACCAGGCCATTCGCTTTCGCAAGGATCATGCCCTGTGGTCCGACGACGAACAGGCCCGCTATCGCGCCGAACTGTTTCACCTGGGCCTCTACTTCAAGAAACCGATCACCATCCACGAAGTCGTCGACGGTCGGGCGCACGAGATCGCCTACGACCCGGCGATGTTCGACTACGGCGACTCGGGCATCGACGGCGACGCCCTGCCGAGCGACCTCGGCTTCGCCGGTTTCCGCCTGCTGCACGACGACGACTGGGAACGCGACCGGGTGGCGTTTCTCGGCGCCAGCTACTTCCGCGCCACCAGCCGCACCCTGCAGTACGGCATGTCGGCCCGCGGCCTGGCGGTCGACACGGGTCTGCCCCGGCCCGAGGAGTTTCCCGACTTCACCCGCTTCTGGCTGGAGCGGCCCGCCTCCGGCAGCAACGAGCTGACGGTCTACGCCCTGCTGGAATCGCCCAGCGTCACCGGGGCCTATCGCTTCGTCATTCGCATCGTCGAGGATGTCACCATGGACGTCGACGCCGCGCTCTATCCGCGCCAGCCGATCGAGCGCCTGGGCATCGCGCCGCTGACCAGCATGTACCTGGTCGGCGAGAACGATCGCCAGGCGGACTGGGACTGGCGCCCGGAAATTCACGACTCCGACGGCCTGGCGATGCACACCGGCGCCGGCGAATGGCTGTGGCGTCCGCTGGTCAACCCGCCGCATCTGCGCTTCAACGCCTACAGCGACCAGAATCCCAGGGGCTTCGGCCTGCTGCAACGGGATCGCGACTTCGACCATTACCAGGACGACGGCGTGTACTATGACCGTCGCCCCTCGGTGTGGGTCGAGCCCCGGGGCGACTGGGGCAAGGGTTCGGTTCAGCTGGTCGAGATCCCCACGATCGACGAAACCTTCGACAACATCGTCGCCTTCTGGCACCCCGACGAGCCCGTGCAACCGGGCAACGAGATGCTCTACGCCTACCGCCTCTACTGGTGCAATACACCGCCGTCGCAACCCGAACTGGCCCGCTGCGTGGCCACCCGTACCGGTCTCGGCGGCGTGGTCGGTCAGCGGCGCGACTACTTCAGTTGGCGTTTCGTGATCGACTTCCGGGGCGGTCCCTTCCCTTTCGATGCCGTCCAGGACGTGGAGGTGGTACCGGTCATCGAGCACAGCGCCGGCCGCGTGGAAATCACCTCGGCGCGGCCGCTGCATGCCATCGACGGCTATCGCGCGATGTTCGATCTGGTCCCGCCGGAAAACACCGACCCCATCAACCTGCGTGTCTACCTCAAGGCCGGTGATCGACCGCTCACCGAGACCTGGCTTTACCAGTGGACGCCGCCGCCCGTCGACGAGCGCGAACTGCACAATCCCGGGCACCTGTCGTGACGCCGGCCCGCCCGGCGCCCTCGTGGCGTCAGTTCAGGCGCTTGGACACCTGACGCGCAGGATCGCCGGCTTCATGGATGGTGACACGGCTGCCGCCCCGCCCCTTGGCCCGATACATGCCGGCATCCGCGGCGTGGACCAGGGCGGCGACGTCGGCGAAGGCCTGGTCGCCGGGGCAATGGGTGGCGATGCCGTAGGACGCGGTCACGAACAGCGCCTCGCCCTCGACCTCGGCCATGGGCGTGCGTGACAGCCAAGACTGGAAGCAGGCGACCACCTCTTCGGCGGCCTGGCTGTCGATGCCGGGCAGGATCAACAGGAACTCCTCGCCGCCGTAGCGCCCCACTTCGCCGCCACGCTGCGCAACCAGTTCGGCCAGCAGGCGGCCGAAGCGGCGCAGCACCTCATCGCCGCAGGCATGGCCGTGGCGATCGTTGAAGGCCTTGAAGCGATCCAGATCGATGAACACCACCGTCAGCGCCGTATCGTCGAGCGACGCCGCGTCAAACGCCCGGTTCAGGCTGTCCTCGAGCTGGCGGCGGTTGGCCAGGCCGGTCAATGCATCGCAATGCGCCTGCCGGGCCAGCCGCTGGTGCTGGTCGCGCAGTGCCTCCAGTTCGGCCCGCTGACGATGCAGGTCGTGCTGCAGGCGCGCATTCTGTTCCGCCAGCAACCACTTGGCCTCGAGCATCAGCTGCTGGGCATCCAGCGCGTCCGGGGCACCGACACGGAACAGCGCCGCCAGCCGGGGCAACTGTGCCTGCAGCATCATCAGCTGCTCGACCATCTGCGGGGCCTCCATCCCGAGCCCCGTCTCGAGCGCCGCCATCACGCCGCTCAGTTCGGCTTCGCCCTGCTGCCAGCCATCGGCGATCCGCCCCGCCGCAATGACACAGTTGAGCGCCAGACGATCACCCTCGGCACCGGGTTCTAGCACCGCATGGCTGTCACGAATCCAGCCCACCATGCGCTCGGGCAGCCGCCAGCGCTGTGCCAGCCAGGCGCCGACTTCCGCATGGTCGGTACCCAGCAGCTCGCGTTCCGCCCGAACCAGCCGGGCATGAGGCATCGTCTGTCCCAGCAGCGGCCGGTAGGTTTCGGGAAGGGCGGCCTGCAGCGCCAGCATGCCGATATCCTGCAGCAGCGCGGCCGTGAACGCCGACCCCGAGCGGGACTCCAGCGCGAGCGCCTCGGCCAGCGACCGGGCGACCATGGCGCTGATCAACGCCCGCTGCCAGTAACGCTCCAGAAACGGCGCCTCGTCAGCATCCCGGGGATTGCAGACCAGACTGCAGCCCAGTGCCAGTGACAGGGTGCGGTCGAGCCCGATACGCTGAACGGCCTGCTGCACGTCCTCGATCGGATAACGGCCGACGTGCAGCACCGTATTCGCCAGCGACAGCAGGCGCGCCGCCAGGGCCGGGTCCTGGCTCAGCGTCGCCGCCACCGCGCGCAGGCTGACCTCGGGGTCCCCGGCCATCTCGATGACGCGCATCACCACCGCCGGCAGCGATGGCAGCGCGGTACAGCGTGCCAGGGACTGGCTGAGCGTGTCGGGTAGCACGGAACGTCTCCTCTTCGTCATGCACGAAAGGCGCAAGCGGTGCCGAAGCGACCGCCGGTCGCGGCGGAGCGTGGGTCGGATCGACGGGACAGACGCTCAAGGGAGGCAGCCCACGGTGGAGCGGCGGGAGACTATCGTCCTTGACAGTGCCTGCCCGGATCGGGCATGGAAAGTCATACTTGCGACAAGACGGCGGCAAGTCAACCGAAATTCGTCGAATATCGGCCAACGTGAAGGCAAAATTACACCGCTTTTCGTCACGTTTTTTACAATGAGGGCACCCGCCACACGGCCGAGCGCCTTCTTCTTCCTTCTATTCCGAGAGGCCCCATGAGTGATCGCGATACCCGCCACCGGCAATCGATGCAGAAGCTCAAGACCCACGTCGACGAGCGCATCGCCGCCGCCAATGAACAACGCGGCCTGCTGCTGGTTTTCACCGGCAACGGCAAGGGCAAGACCACCGCCGCCTGGGGCACCGTCACCCGTGCGCTGGGCTACGGCTACCGGGTCGGCGTGGTGCAGTTCATCAAGGGTCAGTGGGAATGCGGCGAGCGCGAACGGCTGGCCGAGGATGCCAACCTGGAGGTGGCGATCATGGCCACCGGCTTCACCTGGGAGACCCAGAACCGCGAGAGCGACACCCGCGCCTGTCGCGAAGTCTGGCAGCAGGCAGAGCGCCTGCTGCGCGACCCCGACGTCTACCTGGTGGTCCTCGACGAGATCACCTACATGCTCAAGTTCGGCTATCTGGACATCGCCACGGTGGAACGTGCCCTGCGGGAGCGCCCCGCGGAGCAGACGGTGATCGTCACCGGCCGCAACGCCCATCGCGAACTGATCGACATGGCCGACACCGTCACCGAGATGCGCGACGTCAAGCACGCCTTCGACGCCGGCATCCAGGCCCGCCGCGGCATCGACTACTGAGCGGTGGCGGCCTCGGCCAGCACCCTGCAGACCTGCGCCATGCCGTCGAGCAGGCGCGGCCCCGGTCGACTGATCCCGTCGGGGTCAAGGGTATAGAGGTGGCCATCACGCACCGCCGGCAGCGTGGTCCAGCGCTGCCAGGCGGCCTGCCAGTCATCGTCGTCGCCGGCCGCGAGAATCACCGTCGGCCGGGCCGCGAGCAGGGTTTCGCGACTGACCTGCGGCACCAGTACCGGCGAGTCGGCGAACAGCGGTTGCCCACCACAGGCGCGGATCACCTGGGTGATGATCTGGCCGCCCCCCAGCGTGGTCAGGGGCGCGGGCGCCACCTGATAGAAGACCCGCGGCGGCCGGGCGAAACTCTGGCGTAATTTGGCCAGGCGTGCCGCGAAGCGCTCGGCCCGCGCCTCGCCCTGCTCCGCGTGCCCGGTCAGCCGCCCCAGCTCGCGCAGCTCTTCGGGAATGTCCGAAAGACGGCGCGGCTCGCTGGCGTAGACGGGGATGCCCAGCGCGCGCAGGCGCGCGGTCACGGCATGCGGCGTGCCGCTCAGCCAGCTCACCACCAGGTCGGGCCGCCGGCTCAGGATCGCCTCCAGGGAAATCCCCTGATAGCTGCCCACCCGCGGCAGGGCCTGCGCCGCGGGCGGATAGTCGCTGCCCGCGATCACGCCGCTCAGGGCATCGCCGGCCCCAACCGCATAGAGCAGCTCCACCGCATGCGGGGCCAGGGCGACGATGCGTTTAGCCGGTGCCTCGAGCGTCACCGTCTCGCCGCGAGCGTCCGTCACGGTGATGGCCGCCTCAGCCGCGCCGATTCGACACAGCGCGAACAGCACCAGCAGACAAGTGAACCGTGCAGACCGCATGATGGCGTATCCTTGTTGGCACCCGACACTCATTCGAAGGAGGTTCCATGCCCCCACTTTCCTGGCTGCGCATCACGGCGGCCGTCGCCCTGATCGGCACTCCCCTCGCCGCTCACGCCCAGGCGCCGACCCACGACGACGGCCTGAGCGTCGAGGCCCGCGCCACGCTCCACGTGGCACCGGACACGGCGACGCTCAATGCCCGCCTGTGGGAGCGCACACCGGCCGTGTCCCGCAGCGCCGCGCAGTCAACCGATCCCGAGGCACTCGCCGAGGCTCGGCAACGCCTGGAGGCACGCATCGCCGAGGTGATCCGCACACTGGAGGTCAAGGGCGTTTCCAGCCGGGCCATTCAGGCCGGCTCGCTGAGCGTGCATCCCGACTATCTGCCGGCGACGAACCGGGACGATGATGCCGGACCCCGGGTACGCACCCAGCTCGAACGGCCGATCACGATCCACCTGGATACGCTCTCGAGGCTGCCCATTGTGCTGGACATCCTGACCGGAGCCGGCGTCGATGCCCTCGACGGCGTCACCTACGACCTCACCGATCGTGACGCCGCCGCTGACCAGGCCCTGGAACGTGCCATCGACAAGGCCCGACACAAGGCGCAGCTGATGGCGCAGCGCCTGGGCATCTCGCTGGGGCCGGTGGTGCGCGTCGCGGAAACCACCGCCCCCGACGTGCAACCCCGCACGTTGGCGATGCGGGCCGAGGCGGCCCAGGCCAAGGGCGGCAGCGAATACCGCGCGGGCGAGATCGAGATCGACGCCGGGGTAGCGGTCACCTGGGCGATCGCCGGCCCCGACGGCGAGTGACGTCGTCGTCCCTCGACGGGCTCAGTCGACGTTGATGACCTCGAGCCCGCCCATGTAACCGCGCAGGACTTGCGGAACCCGGATCGAGCCATCGGCCTGCTGGTTGTTCTCGAGCACCGCCAGCAGGCAGCGCCCCACGGCCAGGCCGGAGCCATTCAGGGTGTGCAGCAGCTGCGGCTTCTTCTGTTCGGGGCGGCGGAAGCGAGCCTGCATGCGCCGCGCCTGGAAGTCCTCGCAGTTGGAAACCGACGAGATCTCGCGGTAGGTCTCCTGACTGGGCAGCCAGACCTCGAGGTCGTAGGTCTTGGCGGCGCCGAAGCCCATGTCGCCGGCGCACAGGGTGACCACCCGATACGGCAGCTCCAGCGCCTGCAGGATCGCCTCGGCATGGCCGCGCATTTCCTCCAGGGCGTCGTAGCTGGTCTCGGGGTCGACCATCTGGACCATCTCGACCTTGTCGAACTGGTGCTGGCGGATCATGCCGCGGGTGTCCTTGCCGTAGGCGCCCGCCTCGCTGCGGAAGCACGGGGTGTGCGCGGTCAGCCGAACCGGCAGTTCCCGGGCCTCGAAGATGTGGTCGCGGGCGAAGTTGGTCAGCGGCACCTCGGCGGTGGGAATCAGGTAATAGTCGCTCTCCCCCTCGAGGCGAAACAGGTCCTCGCCGAACTTCGGCAGCTGGCCAGTCCCGGTCAGCGAGTCGCGGTTGACGATGTAGGGGACGTAGCACTCCTCGTAGCCGTGCTCGAGGGTCTGGCGGTCGAGCATGAACTGCACGAGCGCCCGGTGCAGCCGCGCGATCGGCCCGCGCATCACCGCAAAGCGCGAGCCGGTCAGCTTGGCGGCCATCTCGAAATCCAGATAGCCGTGACGCGCCCCCAGATCGACGTGGTCCTGGACCGGGAAGTCGAAGGTCGACGGCGTGCCCCAGCGATGCAGCTCGACATTGTCGGCCTCGTCATTGCCTTCCGGCACGCTCTCGTGGGGCAGGTTGGGCAGGCTCGCCAGCAGGGCGTCAAGCTCGGCGTGAACCTCGGCGAGGCGCGACTTGGCGGCATCCAGTCGGTCTCCCAGGTCACTGACCTCGTCGAGCAGCGGCTGGATGTCCTCGCCGGCCGCCTTGGCCTTGCCGATCGCCTTCGAGCGCGTGTTGCGCTCGTTCTGGAGCTGTTCGGTTTCGGTCTGCAGCGTGCGGCGCTGGCTCTCCAGCGCCTCGAACTGCGCGGTATCCAGCGTGAAGCCTCGCTTGGCCAAGCGTTGCGCCACGTCTTCGAGGTCACTGCGAAGCAGTTTGGGATCGAGCATGGGTGCCTTTTCCGTTGACGAATCCAGTCATGATAGAGGGCGAACCCGCCACGGCGGGTCCGGCAAGGGCTGTCATTGTAAGGAAAAGCGCTCCCCGCCGCGACCGCGGGGCAACTGCTGCTTGCCAGCCAGACACAGAGGCACCGGGGACAGGTCGTAGAGGGGGTTTTTGGCCATGGATAGCCAAAGCAGCGCCCAAGGAGGGGTACATAGCGCCCCTCGAAGACCTGTCGACGGGTTAGCCCAGAAAGATGCGGAGGCTATCCTTGTCGAGCTTGGCTGCGACCGGCACGCGGATGCGCAGCAAGGCGATCTCGGGTAAGGTAGGACGCTCTCCCGATTCCTTCGCATGCCCGACCCGACGACCAACATGATCGCACGACTGGACCCTGCTTCCCGGACCGGTGCGCGTTACGTGGCCTTCCTCGACGCCCTGCGCGAGGCCGGCTTCACCGGCGACATCGCGCCGGACTACGCCGACCGCACCGTGCTCGCCACCGACAACTCGATCTACCAGCGCCTGCCCCAGGCGGTGCTCTACCCGCGCGACGCCGAGGATCTCGAACGCATCGCCCGGCTCGCCGCCCGCGAGGACTTCCGCGAGATCGTGCTCGCCCCGCGCGGCGGCGGCACCGGCACCAACGGCCAGTCGCTCACCGACGGGCTGGTCATCGACGTCTCGAAGCACATGAACCGCATCCTCGAGATCGACGTCGAGAACCGCCGCGTCCGCGTGCAGGCCGGGGTGGTCAAGGACCAGCTCAACGCCGCCCTGAAGCCCCACGGGCTGTTCTTCGCGCCGGAGCTGTCCACCTCCAACCGGGCGACGATCGGCGGCATGATCTCCACCGATGCCAGCGGCCAGGGCAGCTGCGAGTACGGCAAGACCCGCGACCACGTGCTGGCCCTGAACGTGGTGCTGCGTGGCGGCGAGCGCCTGGAGAGCCGCCCGGTGGACGACGCCGGGCTCGCGGCGCTGTGCGAACGCGAGGGCATCGTCGGCGACGTGCACCGGACCGCCCGCGATATCATCGACACCCAACGCGAGGCGATCGACGCCACCTTTCCGCCGCTCAACCGCTGCCTGACCGGCTACGACCTGGCGCACCTGCGCGCCAAGGACGGTCACTTCGACCTCAACAGCGTGCTGTGCGGCTCGGAGGGCTCCCTGGCCTTTCTCGCCGAGGCGACGCTCAATGTGCTGCCGATTCCGGCGCACTCGACGCTGGTCAACGTTCGCTATGCCGGCTTCATGGACGCCCTGCGCGACGCCAAGGCGCTGATGGCCGCCACGGCCTCGCCCACCTCGATCGAGACCGTCGACGACCGGGTGCTGCTACTGGCCATGCAGGACTTCGTCTGGGACAGCGTCGCCGAGTTCTTCCCCACCGGCGAGTCCGGGGCGCCGGCGGTGCGCGGTATCAACCTGATCGAGTTCAACGACGACGACCCCGAGCGCCTGGCCTCGCGGGTCGCCGACTTCTGCAAGCATCTCGAGGCCGACACCAGCGTCGAGCGCCTGGGCTACACCCTCGCCGAAGGCCGCGAGCAGATCGGCCGCGTCTACGCCATGCGCAAGCGCTCGGTGGGCCTGCTGGGCAACGTGCAGGGCGAAAAACGCCCCATCCCGTTCGTCGAGGACACCGCGGTGCCGCCCGAGCACCTGGCCGACTACATCGCCGAATTCCGCGACCTGCTCGACGGGTACGGCCTGAGCTACGGCATGTTCGGCCATGTCGACGCCGGGGTGCTCCACGTGCGCCCGGCGATCGACATGAAGGACCCCGAGCAGGCGGCGCTGATCCGGCCGATCTCCGACGCCGTGGCCGCACTGACCCACAAGTACCACGGCCTGCTGTGGGGCGAGCACGGCAAGGGCGTGCGCTCGGAATACGCACCCAGGTTCTTCGGCGACCTCTACCCCAGCCTGCAGCGCCTCAAGGGCGCCTTCGACCCGCGCAACCAGCTCAACCCCGGCAAGATCGCGACTCCGCTCTCTATCCCGCCCGAAGCCGCGGAAGCCGCCACGCCGCCCGGAGCCACGGGCGAGTCGGCTTCCGGGACGAGGACGAGCGACGATGGTGATGAGCAGGCCGTGAAATGGGTCGACCCCGGCCTGCTGCGCATCGACGGTGTGCCGACCCGCGGCGAGCACGACCGGCAGATCGACGAGCGCGTCTGGCAGGCCCACGGCGAGGCCGTGTACTGCAACGGCAACGGCGCCTGCTACAACTACGATCCCGATGACGCCATGTGCCCGTCGTGGAAGGCGACGCGCGATCGCGTCCACTCGCCCAAGGGGCGCGCCAGCCTGATGCGCGAGTGGCTGCGCCTGCAGGGCAACGCCGGCATCGACGTGCTGGACGAATCACGCCGCACCCGCCGGGAAGGCGCCTGGGGCTTCGTGCGCGGCTTCCCGAAGCGTCTCGCCAATACCCTGGCGGCGCGGCGCGGCGAACCGGACGTGTCCCACCAGGTCTACGACGCCATGGCCGGCTGCCTGGCCTGCAAGTCCTGCGCCGGGCAGTGCCCGGTCAAGGTCAGCGTGCCCACCTTCCGGTCACAGTTCCTGGAGATCTACCACGGCCGTTACCTGCGACCGGTACGCGACTACCTGATTGGCGGGCTGGAGTTCCTCGTGCCCTACCTGCGCCCGGTGGCACCGCTCTACAACGCCCTGCTCGACACCCGCCTGGTGGACCGTCTGCTGGCCGGCCCGATCGGCATGGTCGACAGCCCGCGGCTGTCGCGGGCGAACCTCGCCAAGCAGCTGCGCGCCTGGGGCATCGCCGAGGCCACGCCGACGACGCTGGGCCGGCTCACCGAGGCCCAGAAGGCACGCAGCGTGATCCTCGTCCAGGACGCCTTCACCAGCCACTTCGAGGCCAAGCTGGTGATGGATATCGTCGAACTGCTGGGCCGGCTCGATATCCGCGTGTTCGTCGCGCCCTTCGCGCCCAACGGCAAGCCGCTGCACGTCCAGGGCTTTCTGGGCGCCTTCGCGCGCACCGCCGAGAAACAGGCCCGGCGTCTGTCGACCCTCGCCGAGTTCGGCGTGCCGCTGGTGGGCATCGACCCGGCGATGACGCTCACCTACCGCCAGGAATACGTCAAGGCGCTGGGCGCCGAGGCCGTCCCCGAGGTGAAGCTGCTTCAGGAGTGGCTGCTCGATCTGCCCGACGAGGCACTGCCCGAACGCGTTATCCACGACGACCCCGGTTTCCGGCTGTTGATCCACTGTACCGAGGCCACCAATGCCCCGGGCAGCCCCAGGGCCTGGCAACGGCTGTTCGCCCGCTTCGGCCTGCAGCTCGAACCGCTGGCCACCGGCTGCTGCGGCATGTCCGGCACCTACGGTCACGAGGCCCGCAACCGCGAGACCTCGGAAGCCGTCTACGACCTCTCCTGGCGCGAACGGGTCGAGGACCCGGCCAACGCCGGGCGCCTGCTGGCCACCGGCTACTCCTGCCGCAGCCAGGCCAAACGCCTGTCGGATACGACACTGCCGCATCCGCTACAGGGCTTGCTGCTGGCCCTCAAGCGCCAGCATCATCCGGCATGAGACACTGACGGGGCCGCCCGGCCCCGCCACTCCACGGCACGCCGTAGCGGAGGTCGCCATGTCACGGACACTGATCCTGATCGGCCTGGGCATCGTCGTCGTCGGGCTGCTCTGGCCCTGGCTGTCGAAGCTACCGCTGGGCCGTCTGCCCGGCGACCTGCTGATCCGGCGCGAACACGTCACCCTCTACATCCCCGTGACCACCATGGTGCTGATCAGCGCGGTCCTGTCGCTGCTGGCCTGGCTCTTTCATCGCTAACCCTGTCGCTAATGCAGGACAAGCGCAGTTGGCTCGGGCCAGGGGCGCCGGGGACAGCTCGAAGAGGGGGTCCTGCGCCATGGATGGCGCAGGTAGCGCCCATGGAGGGTTTCACAGCGCCCCCTCGCAGAGCTGTCGACGGATCAGACCCTGGCGACGACACGAACTACGCTAGCCTTGGTTGTCACCGCTGCGCGATTGCGCCCCGACCGGCGGCCGGTTAGGCTGCGCGCTCGTTCTGCTCGCCACACCGGGGAATCGTCATCATGCAGCATCCTGCCCTCGTGCTGACCGGCATCGGCCTGCTGGCGCTCGCCTGCCAGTGGCTCGCCTGGCGCCTGCGCCTGCCGGCCATCCTGCCGCTGCTGCTCGGCGGCATCGCCGCGGGCCCGGTCACCGGCCTGCTCGAGCCGGACGCCCTGCTGGGCGAGCTGCTGTTCCCGCTGGTCTCGCTGGCGGTCGCGGTGATCCTCTTCGAGGGCAGCCTGACCCTGGACCTCAAGGACCTGCGCGGCCACGGCCGCACGGTGCGCCGACTGGTGATGTGGGGTGCCCTGGTCACCGGCGTGATCGGCGCACTGGCGGCTCACTGGCTTCTCGGGCTCGACTGGCAGATGGCCAGCGTGCTGGGGGCGGTGCTGGTGGTCACCGGGCCGACCGTGGTGCTGCCCCTGCTGCAGACACTGCGCGCCCGCACCCACCTGACGCAGATCCTGCGCTGGGAAGGCATCCTGATCGACCCGGTGGGCGCGATCGGCGCCGTTCTGGTCTACGAGTTCGTGGCCCTGGGACTCGCCCAGGGAGCGATCACCCACACCCTGGTGCTGTTCGGCAAGACGCTGTTCATCGGCTTCGGCCTGGGCATGATCGGCGGTTATCTGTGGGGGCTGGTGCTGCGCCATCACTGGCTGCCTCAGCGCCTGCACAGCTTCGGCACCCTGATGACCATGCTCGGGCTGTTCACGGTCTCCAACCAGCTCTTCCACGAATCGGGACTGCTCACCGTGACGGTGATGGGCGTGTGGCTGGCCAACATGCGCGCCGTGCCCACCCAGCAGATCATCGAGTTCAAGGAAACGCTCTCGGTACTGCTGATCTCGGGGCTGTTCATCCTGCTGGCCGCGCGGCTGACCACCGACCAGCTGGCATCGCTGTCGTGGTCGGCCTGGGGCTATCTGATCGTGCTGGTATGGGTCGCCCGCCCGCTGGCGGTCTGGCTGTGCACCCTGGGCAGCGGCCTGCACTGGCGCGAGAAGGCGTTGCTGGCATGGCTGTCCCCCCGCGGCATCGTCGCCGCCGCGGTGGCCTCGCTGTTCGCCATCAAGCTCGAGGACGCCGGGGTCGCCGACGCCGACCGGCTGGTGCCGATCACCTTCCTGGTGATCATCAGCACCGTGGTGGTACAGAGCCTGCTGTCGCGGCCGATCGCCCGACTGCTCGGAGTCAGCGAACCACCGCCCTCGGGCTTTCTGATCCTCGGCGCCAACCCCCTGGCGCGTGCCGTGGCCCGGGCGCTGACCGACGCCGGCTTCGCGGTGCGTCTGGCCGACACCAACTGGGACGCCGTGCAGGAGGCCCGCATGGCCGGCCTGCCGGTCTACTACGGCAACCCGCTCTCGGAGCACGCCGCCCAGCACCTGGAGCTGACCGGCATCGGCCACCTGCTGCCGCTCTCGCCCTACCGGGAACTCAACAACCTGGCGGCCCTGCACTTCGAACACCTGCTCGGCCACGGCAAGGTCTTTCGCCTGGCCGAGCACGACGACCCCGGCGCCCACCGTCTTCGCGAACAGGCACTGGCTCACCTGCCGCTGCTGTTCGCCGAGGACGCCACCTATGCGCGCCTGTCCAGTCTGATCGCCGGCGGCGCCGAGCTGCGCAGTGCCCGGCTCAGCGAGTCCTTCGGCATCGACGACTATCGCGCGATCCATGACGATCGCCTGCTGCCGATGTTCTGCATCGGCCAGGGCGGCCGCCTGCGCATCGCCAGCAACCGCCAGCCTCTCGCGCCCCGGGCGGGCGAGACGCTGATCAGCCTGATCTTTCCCGATTCCCCGGAATATGCCCCGAAACGGGACGACCGGCACTCGACACAGCACGCCTGAAACGCATCGGCCGCCCACGCGGGGCGGCCGATACCGGTTGCCAGCGAGGCGACGGCTCAGAAGAACAGACGGCGCAGCGCGGCGCCGGGGTCGGCCTCGCGCATGAAGGCCTCGCCCACCAGGAAGCCGTTGACGCCGTGCTCGCGCATATGCTCCACGTCGCCACGGGTATGGATGCCCGATTCGGTGACCACGGTCACCCCTTCGGGCACCCGCGTCAGCAGCTGGAAGGTCGTGTCGAGGCTGGTCTCGAAGGTGCGCAGGTCGCGGTTGTTGATGCCCACCAGCGCCAGATCCAGGTTCAGCGCCCGCTCGAGCTCCAGGGCGTCGTGAACCTCGACCAGCACGTCCATGCCCAGCGCCAGCGCCTGCTGGTGCAGGTCCTTGAGCTGCGCATCGTCGAGCGCCGCCACGATCAGCAGGATGCTGTCGGCGCCGATCGCCCGCGCCTCACTGACCTGGTAGCCGTTGACGATGAAATCCTTGCGGAGCACCGGCAGCTGACAGGCCGCGCGCGCCGACTGCAGGTATGCCTCGCAGCCCTGGAAGTAGTCGGCATCGGTCAGCACCGACAGGCAGCTGGCACCGGCCTCGGCATAGGCGCGGGCGATCGCTTCGGGATCGAACGCCTCGCGGATCACGCCCTTCGAGGGCGAGGCCTTCTTGACCTCGGCGATGACCGCCGGGTCGCCGTCGTCGATGGCGCGCTGCAGCGCGGCGGTGAAGCCGCGCGGCGCCGACTGGGCCGCGGCCTGTTCGAGCAGGGTGGCCTCGCTGACCCGGGCGCGCCGCTCGGCGATCTCCTCCTCCTTGCGGGCCAGGATCCGTGCCAGGATGGTCGGCAGATTGGATGGACTCATGACACCTCCCCGCCCTGATCGGCAAATACCCGTGTGAAGTTGGCCAGCTCGCGCATCTTCTCCAGCGCCAGGCCGCTGCCCATCGCATCCTGGGCCATGGCCACCCCCTCGGCGATGCTGTCGGCGATGTCACCGGCGTAGAGGGCCGCCCCGGCGTTGAGCGCGACGATGTCCGCCGCCTCGCCCTCGCCGGCGAGCGCCTCGCGCACCAGCCGCAGGCTGTCCTCCGCGGTCACCACCTTGAGCGGCTCCAGCGACTGGCGTTCGATGCCGAAGTCCTCGGGGGCGATGGTGTACTCGTGGATCTCGCCATCGCGCAGCTCGGCCACCCGGGTCGGCGCCGCCAGCGAGATCTCGTCGAGCCCGTCCTCGGCATGCACGACCAGCACGTGACGGCTGCCCAGGCGCTTGACCGCCTCGGCCATCAGCGGCACCAGCTCGGGCTGATAGACGCCCAGCAGCTGGTGCAGGGCCCCGGCCGGATTGGTCAGCGGCCCCAGGATGTTGAAGACCGTGCGCACCCCCATCTCGCGGCGCGGGCCGATGGCGTGACGCATCGCCGGGTGGTGCATGGGCGCGAACATGAAGCCCACGCCGACTTCCTCGATGCAGCGCGCCACCTCGACCGGCCTGAGGTCGAGCTTGATGCCCGCCACGTCGAACAGGTCGGCGCTGCCCGAGGAGGAGGAGACGCTGCGGTTGCCGTGCTTGGCGACATGGCCGCCGGCCGCCGCCACCACGAAGCTCGACGCCGTCGACACGTTGAACAGGTTGGCCCCGTCGCCGCCGGTGCCGACGATATCCACCACGTCCGGCAGGCCGACCGGCACCGGCAGCATCAGTTCGCGCATGACCTGCGCGGCGGCCGCCACCTCGTCGACCGTCTCCCCCTTCATCGACAGGCCGATCAGGAAGGCGCCGACCTGTGCATCCGTCGCCTCGCCGGTCATGATCAGGTTCATCACCGCATGGGTCTCGGCGTAGCTCAGATGGCGCCCGCGCATCACCGCGTCGATGGCTTCTCGCATCTGCATGTTGTGTTCCCCCTTCAGGCGCCGCGTTGCAAAAAGTTCGCCAGCAGCTCGTGGCCCTGGCGCGTCAGGATGGATTCCGGATGAAACTGGACCCCCTCGATATCCAGCGTCTTGTGGCGCAGCCCCATGATCAGTCCGGGCGTGACGTCGTCCTCGTCGACCCGGGCGGTCACCGTCAGGCACTCGGGCAGGCCCTCGTCGGCGACCACCAGTGAATGATAGCGGGTGACCTCCAGCGGATCGTCCAGGCCGGCGAACACGCCCTCGCCGCGATGGCGCACCCGCGAGGTCTTGCCGTGCATGACCTGCGGCGCGCGCACCACCGAACCGCCGAACACCTGACCGATGGCCTGATGCCCCAGGCAGATGCCCAGGATCGGCAGCCTGCCGGCGAAATGCCGGATGACCTCCATCGAGATCCCCGCCTCGTCCGGCGTGCAGGGGCCGGGCGAAATCACGATATGCGACGGCGCCAGGGCCTCGATCTCGGCCAGGGTGATGGCATCGTTGCGATGGGTCTGGACCTCGGCACCCAGCTCGGCCAGATACTGCACCACGTTGAAGGTAAAGCTGTCGTAATTGTCGATCATCAAGATCATTTGGGCTGCAAGCTCCTGATTTCATTGATTCACTGTGGCGAGATCGGCCCATCTTGCCCACCCGCGTACTTACCACGCCCAAATCAGCCCCATTTCGAGACGGCAGACACAAAAACGCCGCCCCGGAGGCGGCGTTGATACTCGGATACACGACGGCCGCCTCTTACTGGCCGAGGCGCCAAGCGTTGCCGTTGGTCGTGATCGCGAGAGTGTTCATGGCGATTATAGTGTGGCGGCAGGCGATGGCTGTCAAGCCGGCCCCGGCAGCGCCGGGGCCGGGCTGCAAGGCTCAGAACTCGCTCCAGTCATCCTCCGGCGCGGTATCCTGGTGGGCGTGACGACGACCGGCACTCTGCCCGCCATGCCCGGCACTTGCCGAACGTCCCTTGCCGCCGGAAGCCGGCAGGCGTGCCACGCCGCTTCCCTGTCCGGAGGCGGCGGAGCCATCGACACGGAAGGTGCCGACGATCGACAGCAGCTGCTCGGCCTGCTCCTCGAGCGAGGCGGCGGCGGCGCTCGACTGCTCCACCAGCGAGGCGTTCTGCTGGGTGGCCGAGTCCATCTGGGTGATGGCGACGTTGATCTGCTCGATGCCGCTGTTCTGCTCCCGGGTGGCATGGGAGATTTCGCTCATCAGGTGCGAGACCCGGCGAATCGCCTCGACCGTCTCATTGATGGTCTCGCCGCTGCGCTCGGCCTGCTCGGCACCCTTCTCGATACGCGCCGTGGAAGCCTCGAGCATCTCGCGGATCTCGCGGGCGGAATCCGCGCTGCGGCTGGCCAGGGAGCGCACCTCGCTGGCGACCACGGCGAAGCCGCGCCCCTGCTCGCCGGCCCGGGCCGCCTCCACCGAGGCGTTGAGCGCCAGGATGTTGGTCTGGAAGGCAATGGAGTCGATGACGCCGATGATGTCGTTGATCTTCTTCGAACTCTCGGCGATCTCGCGCATCAGCGTGACGGTGCGCTGGACCTCCTCGCCACCGCTTTCGGCGGTCGACGACGCCTGGCTGGACAGTCGGTCCGCCTCGACGGCCGAGTCGGTGTTCTGGCGCACGGTCGAAGCCATCTCCTCCATGCTGGAGGCGGTTTCCTGAATCGCCGAGGCCTGCTCCTCGGTGCGCGACGACAGGTCCTGACTGCCTGCCGCGATCTCGCGGGCACCGGTAAAGACGCTGTCGCTGCTCTGGCGCAGCGAGGTGACCACGTCCTTGAGCCGCTGCTGCATGCGCCCGAGGGCACCGAACAGCTTTCCGATCTCGTTGTTGCCCCGCTCGTTGATACGGGCGGTGAGATCCCCCTTGGCGATCCGCTCGAAGTGCTCCACCGCCTCGTCCAGCGGCCGCACGACGATACGGATCATGCCCACCCGAAGCAGCACCGCCAGCACCAGCGCGAGGACCAGAAGACCGACGGAGAGAGCATTGACGACCTGCCCCATCCGCGCGGTTTCGGCAATCAGCTCATCACCACGAGTCTCGATATAATGGACGAAATCACGCACGGCGGTATCGAAGCTACCATAGGCATCCTTCAGTGCAGCTGTCTGCTCCTGAACGGCAGCCGGACTGGGATTCGCCAGCAGGGGCTGCAGCGTGTTATCGACGAGCCCCTGATAGGCTTGGGTGATCGTCTTCACGTAGGGAGCGCGTCTTGAGCCATCCTGCAGCGGGACGGCCTGGAACTGCTGAAAGCGTTCCCGGGCGCGGTCGAGATACTCCTGAGCCTCGGCCTTGCTGGCCTGGGCTTCCTGAGTACTGCCCTGGCGACTGAACGTCGCGTAGGCCTTCAGGGCCGATTCGGCGTTGAGCAGGTTCACCTGGGTGGGTTGATCGTGTTGGCCTGCTCGATGTTGATATCCGACAGTTCGTTGACTGCCTGGGAGCCTGTCTGGTTCGAATAGATTCCCACGGCGCTGATCAGGGCGATCATCAGCACCAGGGCCGCCAGAGCGAGTGTCAGGCTCCGGCGTATGGAAAGGTTGCTCATTCGACTTACTCCGCCACGCATGGATGGGAAAGGGCTGCTTTTCCCTTTATCGGCGGAAGCGCATGAACCTTAAGCCGGAATACGCACTATTTCTTAACCAATGTAAGCAAGCCCGGCGGCCCGCAGACATGACACAACAAGCACCCGCGCCCCGCCTGCCGAGGCAGACGGGGCATGGTCCATGCCGTCGCGTGGAACGTGGGGATCAAGAGAGGTTGTCGAGGCCGCGCTCGGCCATGGCCACGGCGCGGAATAGCGCCCGCCCCTTGTTGAGGGTTTCCTGCCATTCGCTGTCGGGGTCGGAGTCGGCGACGATCCCGGCGCCCGCCTGGATATGCAGCTCACCATCCTTGATCACCGCGGTGCGAATGGCGATGGCGGTGTCCATGTTGCCGTGCCAGGACAGGTAGCCCACCGCGCCGGAGTAGACGCCGCGCTTGACCGGCTCCAGCTCGTCGATGATCTCCAGCGCGCGGATTTTCGGCGCCCCGGACAGCGTGCCCGCCGGGAAGGTCGCGCGCAGCACGTCCATGGCGGTCATTCCCGGCTTCAGCCGCCCGGTGACCTGGGAGACGATGTGCATGACGTGGGAGTAGCGCTCCACGGCCATGTTGTCGGTGACCGTGACCGAGCCGGTCTCGCTGATGCGGCCGACGTCGTTGCGCCCCAGGTCGATCAGCATGACATGCTCGGCAATCTCCTTGGGATCGGCCAGCAGGTCGGCTTCGAGCGCGCGGTCCTCCTCCTCGTTGCGCCCGCGCTTGCGGGTGCCGGCGATCGGCCGCACGGTAACCTCGCCCTCCTCGAGCCGGGTGAGGATCTCCGGCGACGAGCCCACCACATGATGATCGCCGAGGTTGAAGAAGAACATGTAGGGCGACGGATTGAGGCTGCGCAGCGCGCGGTAGAGATCCAGCGGCGGCGCCTGATAGGGAATCGACATGCGCTGCGAGGGCACGCACTGCATGATATCGCCGGCCTTGATGTACTCCTTGATAGTTTCCACCGCGGCCTTGAAGCCGTCTTCGGTGAAGCCCGAAGTGAAGTCTCCCTCTTCCACCGCCGCCCGGCCGGTCCCCGGGCTGACGGTATTGAGCGTCGCGCTGCGCAGGCGGACCTCGAGCGACTCGAGATGCTGGGAGGCGTGCTCGTAGGCGCCTTCCAGCGCCGGGTCGACATGGGTCCACAGGGTAAGCCGGCCGGACAGGTTGTCGAACACCACCAGATCGTCGCAGACCATCAGCAGGATGTCGGGCACGCCGATCGGATCGGGCTTGGCCGCCACATTGGCGCCGTCCAGGCGCGGCTCGATGTAGCGGATGGTGTCATAGCCGAAGTAGCCGACCAGCCCGCCATCGAAGCGCGGCTGATCGTCCACACGCGGCACCTTGAAGCGTGCCTGGAACTGCTCGATCCAGGCCAGCGGGTCGGCCACCTCGCTCGCCCCGAGGCAGTCGTCATCGACGATGTGGCGCACCTCATGGCCCCGCACCTCGATGCGCTCGCGCGACGGAAGGCCGATGATCGAGTAGCGCCCCCACTTTTCGCCGCCCTGCACCGATTCGAGCAGGAAGGTCCAGGGCGCATCCGCGAGCTTGAGATAGGTGGACAGCGGCGTGTCAAGATCGGCCAGCACCTCGCGGGTGACCGGAATACGGTTGTAGCCGGCCGCGGCCAGCTCGGCAAAGCGTTGCGGAGTCATCATTCTCGTCGATTCCTTGAAACGAAAGGGACGGCGTCAGGGCGAACGGCAGAAAGAGCGGTCGCGCTTCACCATCGCCAGCCGCAGGAGCGCATGAAAGGGACGCGCCGGGGCGTGAACGTTCCCCGCAAGGGCAGACGAGACTTCAACATGATCGGAATCCGTTGATTGCGGAATCTTATTGACAGGGCGCCACTGATAGTCTTCAGCATGACGCTCCGCCACCCTAAACGAGTTCCGCCAGCGATTCAACTTCGCCGTCGGGGCCCGCCAGCGACACCGGCTCGCCATGATTGTAGCCATACGGCACGGCCAGTGTGCGAAACCCGGCGCGGCGTCCGGCCTCCACGTCGTGGCGCGAATCGCCGACCATCAGCGCGGCCTCGGGGACCACGCCGAGCCGCTGGGCGACATGCACGAGCGGCAGCGGGTCGGGCTTCTTGCGCGGCAGGGAATCACCGCCGACGGTCATGGCGAAGCATTCCTGCAGCGACAGCGCCGAAAGAATCGGTTCGATAAAGGCCTCGGGCTTGTTGGTGACCAGCGCCAACGCGATCCCGCGAGCCTGCAGCCCCGCCAGCGCCTCGCGTGCCCCGGGGTAGAGACGCGTGCATGCACAGGGCGCCGCCGCATAGTGGCGCAGGAAACGTTCATGCGCCGCCTCCTGGCACGCGGCCTCGACACTCTCCTCGCCCCGGGCATGGCACAGCGCCCGCTCGACCAGCTTGCGCGAGCCGTTGCCGACCCAGTCCCGGACCTTTGCCTCGCCCGCCGGCGCCAGCGCCAGATCGGCGAGCATCGCATCCACGGCGGCGGCAAGGTCCGGTACGGAATCGATCAGGGTGCCATCCAGATCGAAAACGACCAGCTGGATACCCTGCAGATGTGGCGACATGCTTCTCTCCCTTGCGTGCGGTTCCTGTCCAACTCACCCCTGAAACGCATGTAATATTACGAAAAAACATACCCCATGACACAACAGGATGTAGGAATCTTTCATCGATGGGCTTATCCTAGAGGCCATTCGTCGCCGCTTCCAGGCGTACGCCCTCGGCCGCAGCCCGAGACCCGAGCCGTTCTCCTGACCCTGGCGACCCCGCTTTCTCGCTTGATATACCCACCTACAGGAGTAACCCATGGCTACACCACGTATCGTGGTTGTCGGCGGCGGCGCAGGCGGACTGGAGCTGGTAACCCGGCTGGGCCGGCGTCTCGGCAAGCGCCGACAGGCGGACATCGTTCTCGTCGACCGCAACCCCACCCACATCTGGAAACCCCTGCTGCACGAAGTCGCCACCGGCGTGCTCGACTCGGGCCTCGACGAGGTCTCCTACCAGGGCCACTCCAAGGCCCACGGTTATCGCTTTCAACGCGGCACCCTGAGCGACCTGGACCGCGAGGCGCGCACCATTACCCTGGCACCGATCCTCGATGACGACGACAGCGTGGTCCTGCCGGCACGCCGGATCGAATACGACTACCTGGTGCTCGCCCTGGGTAGCGTCTCCAACGACTTCGGCACCCCGGGCGTCGCCGAGCACTGCCACTTTCTCGACAGCCCGCAGCAGGCCGAGGCGTTCCGCAAGGACATGCTCAAGACCTTCATGCGCTACAGCGATCCCGAGCGACGCACCCATCCCAAGCTGTCGGTGGGCCTGGTCGGCGCCGGGGCGACCGGCGTGGAGCTCGCCGCGGAGCTCTTCGATGCCTCCAAGATGCTGCACAACTACGGTTTCACATCGCTCGACAGCGGCAAGCTCGACGTCCATCTGATCGAGGCCGCACCGCGCATCCTGCCAGCCCTGCCGGAGCGCTTCGGGCGCACGGTCCACCGCGAACTGGAAAAGCTCGGCGTGCATATCCACGTCAACACCCGGGTCACCTGTGCCGACGAATCGGGCTTCGTTACCGCCGACGGCGAACGCATCCAGACCGCGCTCAACGTCTGGGCGGCCGGCATCCGCGCGCCGGCTTTTCTCTCCAAACTGGGCCTGGCCACCGAGCGCAACCACCAGATCCGCGTCGAGCCGACCCTGCAGAGCGTCGATGATCCGCACATCTTCGCCATGGGCGACTGCGCGGCCTGCCCCCAGGCCGACGGCAAGCGTGTCCCGCCGCGCGCCCAGGCGGCTCACCAGCAGGCCAGCCAGCTCTATCGCAACCTGCTCGCGTCACTTGCCGGCAAGCCTCTCAAGGACTTCGTGTTCCGCGACCGTGGCTCACTGATCTCGCTGGCCCACTTCGACGCCGTGGGCAGCCTGATGCGTGGCGCCTCGGCACGCAGCCTGTTCGTCGAGGGCCGGCTGGCCAAGCTGTTCTACGCCTCGCTGTACCGCATGCACCAGCGCTCGATCCACGGCACCGTCAAGACCGGCATGACCGTGGTGGTGGATGGTCTCAATCGCTTCCTGCGCCCCAAGATGAAGCTTCACTGAGCCCCGCGGAGCGCGATTCGTCGATGCTGCGCGCCTCGCGCCTGGCCGCCAGCCAGGCGCGCTTGGCCGGAGCGCTCTGGCGCTTGAGCCAGGCCTCGAGCCGCAGCGCCTCGCCCCGGCCACCCACAGCCTGACGATACACCAGCCTGAGCGGCCCCTTGCCGCGCAGCGCCCGCGCGCCGCGCCGGCCGTGCTGATGCTCGCGAAAGCGCCGCTCGACATCCGTCGAAATCCCGGTATACAGCGCTCCCGCGGCGGTCTCGACGACGTACAGATGCCAGCATGGCGCCGCGCTGCGTTCCCCGGCCGACGCGAGCGGCTCGGCGTCGTCCATCGGCGTTCAGACCCGGGCGAGCTGGTCGCGAAACGCGCGCATCACGCCATCGTAACGGTGCGGTTCGTCGGGGTTGCGCGCCTTGAAGATTGCCGAACCGGCGACGAAGGTGTCGGCCCCGGCACGGGCGATCTCGGCGATGTTGTCGACCTTGACGCCGCCATCGATCTCCAGGCGGATCGGCCGACCGCTGGCGTCGATGCGCCGGCGTGCCTCGCGCAGCTTGTCGAGCGCACCGGGAATGAACGACTGACCGCCGAAGCCGGGGTTGACGCTCATCAGCAGTACCATGTCGAGCTTGTCCATCACGTAGTCGAGGTAGTGCAGCGGCGTGGCCGGATTGAACACCAGCCCGGCCTTGCAGCCGCCGTCACGGATCAGCTGCAACGAGCGATCGATGTGCTCGGAGGCTTCAGGATGGAAGGTGATATAGGTGGCCCCGGCATCGATGAACTGGCGGATCAGGTCATCCACCGGCTTGACCATCAGGTGGGCGTCGATGGGCGCGGTCACGCCGTACTTGCGCAGCGCCTCGCAGACCATCGGCCCGATGGTCAGGTTGGGCACGTAGTGGTTATCCATGACATCGAAGTGGACGATGTCGGCGCCGGAGGCGAGCACGTCCTCCACTTCCTGGCCCAGGCGGGCGAAGTCGGCGGAAAGGATCGAGGGCGCGATCTGAAAGTCGTGGGTCACGTCAGGCATGGCTCGTTCGTCGGGTTGGCGAAAGCGCCATTCTAACCCACGGCACGGGGTATTGTGGGCGCCGGGTTTGCAGGTTCCGGCATCGGCGTCGATAGTGAAACCGACCCTTCCATTAGAATCGTCAGGGAGACCCCCGATGCCGATCGTCCGTTCCCGCCCGCGCCGACTGTGGCGACGCACCTTTCGCCTGCTGATCGCCACCACCCTGGTGACCAGCGTACCGCTGACCTTCGCCGATTCACGCGCGATCCTCGAGGGCGAACGCTTTCACCCCGAGGTCGGCACCCACGGCATGGTCGCCACCAGCCACTTCCTCGCCTCGCAGGTCGCCCACGACGTACTCGCCGACGGCGGCAACGCCGTGGATGCCGCGGTGACTGCGGGCTTCGCGCTGGCAGTCACCCAGCCGCGCTCCGGCAACATCGGCGGCGGAGGCTTCATGCTGATCTCCGACGAGAAGAGCGGCAAGGTGATCGCCATCGACTATCGCGAGAAGGCGCCTTCCGCCGCCTACGAGACGATGTTCCAGAACGACGCGGGCGAGGCGGTGCCCAGGCTGTCGCGCTTCACCCACAACGCCTCCGGCGTGCCCGGCACGGTGGCCGGGCTGGCGCTGGCGCTCGACAAATACGGCACCCTGAGTCTCGCCGAGGCCCTGGCGCCGGCGATCGACCTGGCCGAGAACGGCTTTCCACTGCCGCAGCGTTTCGTCGACGGCGTCGAGCAGGCCCGCGACCGCCTCGAGAAGTGGCCGGCGACCCGGGCCAAGTTCTTCAAGCCCGACGGCAGTAACTACGACGTCGGCGACGTCTATCGTCAGCCGGATCTTGCCGCCACCCTGAAGCGCATCGCCGCCAAGGGCCCGCGCGAGTTCTACGAGGGCGAGACGGCGCGTCTGATTGCCGCCGAGATGCAGGATCACGACGGACTGATGACCCGCGAGGATCTCGCCGCCTATCAGCCGACAATTCGCGAGCCCAGCCACGGCACCTACCGCGGCTACGACGTCTACGCCATGAGCCCGCCCTCCTCCGGCGGCGTGCACATCGTGCAGATGCTCAACATCCTCGAGGGCTACGACATCGGCAAGATGGGCTTCAACTCGGCCGACACCATCCACGTCATGGCCGAGGCCATGAAGCGCGCCTATGCCGACCGCTCCAAGTACCTGGGCGACACCGACTTCGTCGACGTGCCGCTCGAGGGGCTGACCTCCAAGGCCTACGCCGATGAACTGCGCGCCGAGATCCCCAGCGACCGCGCCACGCCCAGCACCGAGATCGCCCCCGGCAAGCCCCTGCCCTACGAATCCAACGAGACCACCCACTTCTCGATCGCCGACGACAACGGCCTGGCGGTTTCCAACACCTACACCATCAACTTCAGCTACGGCTCGGGCATCGTGGTCGAGGGCGCGGGCTTCCTGCTCAACAACGAGATGGACGACTTCTCGGCCAAGCCCGGCGTGCCCAATGCCTACGGCCTGATCGGCGGCGAGGCCAACAAGGTCGAGCCCAACAAGCGCATGCTGTCGTCGATGACCCCGACCATCGTCAAGAAGGATGGCCACAACTTCCTGATCACCGGCAGCCCCGGCGGCTCGCGGATCATCACCACCACGCTGCAGGTGCTGATGAACGTCATCGACCACGACATGAACGTCCAGACCGCGGTCAGCGTGCCGCGCATCCACCACCAGTGGCTGCCCGACGAGATCCGCATCGAACAGGGCGTGAGCCCCGATACCATCGCCCTGCTCGAGGCGATGGGTCACACCGTCCATCAGCAGGACGCGATGGGCGCCGCACAGTCGATCCTGATCGACGACGGCACCTTCTACGGCGGCGCCGACCCCCGGCGCTCGACCTCCTCGGCGATGGGCCTGTAACCCCCGCGCGTCCCCGCACCGCCCCGGTACCTCCCGGGGCGTCTTTATTCCGGCACACTCTCCGGCACGACTAATGTGCCATCGACAGCCCGTCACCGGCATGGGCCAATCGAAGCCTTCGCCGGTCTGCACGGAGCCTTCCATGCCCATCGTCGTGATCGCCATCGCCGAGCTGTTCGGCACCGCCCTGTGGTTCACCCCCAACGCAGTGATCGAGTCGCTGCAGGCGACCTGGGCACTGTCGCCCGCCGACCTGGGCTGGCTGACCGGCGCCGTGCAGGGCGGTTTTTTGCTGGGCACGCTGGGCATCGGCCTGAGCGGGCTGGCCGACCGGGTCGATGCCAGCCGACTGTTTCTCGCCGCCTGCCTGCTGGGTGCCGCCAGCAATGCCCTGCTGCCCTTCGCCGGCGGCCTGTGGCCGGCGACCGGCCTGCGCCTGCTGACCGGCATGGCCCTCGCCGGCATCTATCCCGTCGGCATGAAGCTGATGGTCGGCTGGGCGCCCGAGCGGGCCGGGCTGGCGCTCTCCTGGCTGGTGGGCATGCTGGTGCTGGGTACGGCCCTGCCCCACGCCCTGCACGGGCTGAGCCTGCTGGGCCGCCTCGACCTGCCCTGGGCCAGCGCGGTGTGGGGCGCCTCCCTGCTGGCGCTCGGCGGCGGCGCCATGATCCTGACCCTGGGCGAACCCGATGCCATGCGCGCCGGCCGACGTGCCCCCCGCGGCCAGGGTGTCGCACTCGACGTCAGCGTGTTCCGGATCCCCGGCTACCGGCGCGCCGCCGGCGGCTATTTCGGCCACATGTGGGAGCTGTATACGCTGTGGGCGCTGATCCCGCTGCTGCTGACCCATGCCGTGCCCGGCATCGATGCCGTCACGCTGGCCCTGGGCAGCTTCGCGCTGATCGCCATCGGCGGCCCCGCCTGCTGGCTGGGCGGTTGGCTCAGTCAGCGCCACGGCAGCCGCCGCGTCGCCGCGCTGGGGCTGGCCGGATCGGCCCTCTGCGCCCTTCTCTACCCCTGGCTGGAAGGCCTTTCGCCAGTCTGGCATGTCGCTTTCCTCGGGCTGTGGAGCGCCCTGGCGGTCATCGACTCGCCGCACTTCTCGGCGCTCTCGGCCCGCGCCTGCCCGCCGTCCCGGCTGGGCACCGGCCTGACGCTGCAGAACGCCATCGGCTTCGGCATCTCGGTACTCTCGCTGCTGGCCCTGATGCCGCTGTGGCCCCGGCTCGGCCCCTGGCTGGGCTGGCTGCTGCTGCCCGGCCCGGTGATCGGGCTATGGCTGATCGGCCGTACCGCACCCACATCCCGCTAGATCGAAGCTGCCGACAAATAGATAAAAAAAGAATAAAAGACATAATTGTCATTCCATAATGATTGGATTAGCCTTTCTGCAACTCCAATTATTCAGGGAACGACCATGCTTACACCGAACGTAGTGCGTCGCGGCCTGCTGGCCGCCACCATCACCGCCACACTCGCCGGGGGCGTCGCCTCGCCGGCCTTCGCGGCCGACCGCGAGCTGCTCAACTCCTCCTATGACATCGCTCGCGAGCTGTTCGCCACGATCAATCCCAAGTTCGTCGACTGGTGGGAAGCCAACCACGACGAAACCGTCGAGGTGAAGCAGTCACACGGCGGTTCGTCCAAGCAGGCCCGCGCCATCATGCAGGGGCTCAAGGCCGACGTGGTCACCTATAACCAGGTCACCGACGTCAACGTGCTCGCCGATGCCGGCCTGGTCGCCAAGGACTGGCAACAGCAGTTCCCCAACAACGCCTCGCCCTACTACTCGACCACCGCCTTCCTGGTGCGCGAGGGCAACCCCAAGCACATCGACAGCTGGGATGATCTGGTGGCCGATGACGTCGATATCGTCTTCCCCAATCCCAAGACTTCGGGCAACGGCCGCTACACCTATCTAGCCGCCTGGGCCTACGCCGACAAGACGTTCGACGGCGACGAGGCGAAGATCCGCGACTTCATGAAGCGCTTCCTGCATAACGTGAAGGTCTTCGACACCGGTGGCCGCGGCGCGACCACCACCTTCGTCGAGCGCGGCATCGGCGATGTGCTGATCAGCTTCGAGTCCGAGGTCAACAACATCAGCCAGGAGTACGGCGACGACCAGTACGACGTGGTCGTGCCGCCGGTAAGCATCCTCGCCGAGTTCCCGGTCGCGGTGGTCGACGAGTACGCCGAGCGCAACGGCAATACCGAGCTGGCGCATGACTACCTGAGCTACCTGTATACCGAACAGGCCCAGCGACTGCTGGCCGGCTTCAACTACCGGGTCAACAACGACACGGTACGCGCCGAGTTCGCCGACCGCTTCCCGAAAACCGAACTGCTGCGCGTCGAGGACGTCTTCGGCGGCTGGCCGCAGGCGATGAAGACACACTTTGAAAGCGGCGGCATCCTGGATCAGCTGCAGCGCCGATGAACACGCTCGCCTCCCTGAGCGGCGCGTCGTCCAAGCGGGTCCTGCCGGGCTTCGGTCTCTCGCTGGGCGTCACGCTGCTGTTCGTCTCGCTGGTCCTGCTGCTCCCGCTGACCAGCCTGGTCGGCCAGCTCTCGCAGCTCAGCCCGGCCGAGTACTGGGCCATCATCAGCGCCCCGCGTATGGTGGCGAGCTATCTGGTCACGCTGGGCGGCGCCGCCGTCGCCTCGCTGATCAACGCCGCCTTCGGCCTGCTGCTGGCCTGGGTGCTGGTGCGCTACGAGTTTCCCGGCAAGCGTCTGCTGGACGCGCTGATGGACCTGCCCTTCGCGCTGCCCACGGCGGTCGCCGGCATCACCCTGGCCACGCTCTACTCGGGCGAGGGCTGGATGGGTCGGCTGCTCGCGCCACTGGGCATCGAGGTCGCCTACACCTGGGTGGGCATCGCCCTGGCCATGGCCTTCACCAGCATCCCCTTCGTGGTGAGAACGGTGCAGCCGGTCCTCGAGGACCTGCCCGCCGAGGTCGACGAGGCCGCCCTGGCCCTGGGCGCCAGCGACACCCTGGCGTTCCGCCGGGTCATCCTGCCCTATCTGTGGCCGGCACTGGTCACCGGCACGGGGCTGGCCTTCGTCCGCTCGCTGGGCGAGTTCGGCGCGGTGATCTTCATCGCCGGCAACATGCCCTACGAAACCGAGATCACCTCGCTGATGATCTTCGTCAAGCTCCAGGAATATGACTACGCCGGCGCCTCGGCCATCGCCTCGGTGGTGCTCGCCACCTCGCTGGTCCTGCTGCTGGCACTCAACGTCTGGCAGGGGCGGTTCGTGCGCCGCCTGCATGGAGGCAACGCCTGATGCGACGAATCGGAGACCGCACGGGCGTGCGCCGCACCCTGATCGCCGTTGCCGTGCTGCTCGCGGCACTCTTCCTGCTGCTGCCGCTGGCGGCGATCTTCGCCCAGGCCTTCGCCGAGGGCGTCGATACCTTCGCGGCCAACCTGAGCGACCCCGACACCCTGGCCGCGATTCGCCTGACGCTGTTCATCACCGTGATGACCATTCCGATCAATCTGGTGTTCGGGGTGTTCCTCGCCTGGCTGGTGACCCGCTTCGACTTTCCCGGCCGCCGCCTGCTGCAGACGCTGATCGACATCCCCTTCGCCGTCTCGCCGGTGGTCGCGGGGCTGGTCTACCTGCTGCTCTACGGCCGCAACGGCTGGATCGGCGGCTGGCTGGACGCGCACGACATCCAGCTGATGTTCGCCTGGCCGGGCATCCTGCTGGTCACGCTGTTCGTCACCTGCCCGTTCGTGGCCCGCGAACTGATTCCGCTGATGCAGGCCCAGGGCGCCCGCGAGGAAGAAGCCGCGGTGACGCTCGGCGCCTCGGGCTGGACGATCTTTCGCCGCGTGACCCT
This sequence comes from Modicisalibacter sp., assembly GCF_055145905.1. NCBI lineage: Bacteria > Pseudomonadati > Pseudomonadota > Gammaproteobacteria > Oceanospirillales > Halomonadaceae > Modicisalibacter > Modicisalibacter sp. Next base: position 145,657 of record NZ_JBSREH010000002.1, read on the forward strand.
GCCCAATATCCGCTGGGCACTGCTCTACGGGGTGATCCTCACCAATGCCCGGGCGGTCGGTGAATTCGGCGCGGTCTCGGTGGTATCGGGGGCGATCCGCGGCGAGACCAACACCCTGCCGCTGCACGTCGAACTGCTGTACCAGGACTACAACACCGTCGGCGCCTTCACCGCCGCGTCGCTGCTGGCGCTGATCGCCCTGCTGACGCTCGCGGCCAAGGCGGCACTGGAATGGCGCGCCACGCGCCGGGAGAGGCTTTCATGAGCATCCAACTGCGCAACGTCACCAAGCGCTTCGGCCGGGCCACCGCGCTCGAGCCGCTGGACCTGACGGTGGCCGACGGCGAGCTGCTGGGACTGCTGGGACCCTCCGGCTCCGGCAAGACCACCCTGCTGCGCATCATCGCCGGACTCGAGCAGGCCGACAGCGGCAGTATTCATTTCGGCGAGCGCGACGTCACCCACGTGCACGTGCGTGACCGGCGCATCGGCTTCGTCTTCCAGCACTACGCGCTGTTTCGCCACATGAGCGTACTCGACAACGTCGCCTTCGGCCTCACCGCCCTGCCGCGGCGCGAACGCCCGAGTCGCGGCGAGATCCAGGCCCGCGCCCGCCGCCTGCTGGAGATGGTGCAGCTCGAGGCCTTCGCCGACCGCTACCCCGCGCAGCTTTCCGGCGGCCAACAGCAGCGGGTCTCGCTGGCCCGCGCGCTGGCACTGCGCCCCGACGTGCTGCTGCTCGACGAGCCGTTCGGCGCTCTGGACGCCAAGGTGCGTCAGGACCTGCGCCGTTGGCTGCGCCATCTTCACGACGAGCTGAACTTCACCAGCGTGTTCGTCACCCACGACCAGGAAGAGGCACTGGAGCTCTCCGATCGGGTCGTGGTGATGAGCAATGGCCGCATCGAACAGGTCGACACGCCGGAAACGCTCTATCGCCACCCGGCCAACCGCTTCGTCTTCGAGTTTCTCGGCGACGTCAATCGCCTGGAGGGCGACGTACGCGACGGCGAGCTGACCTGCGGCAGCGCGCGACTGGCGGTCGACCTGCCGCCCGGGCGGCATGAACTGCTGCTGCGCCCCCATGAACTGCACCTGAGCGATGCGCCGAGCGCCACCGCCCACCTGCCGGTGCAGGTGACCGCGGTCGCGCCGGTGGGCGCCGAGGTGCGCGTCGAACTCGCGGCCGACTGGCTCGCCGAGCCGTGGCTGGCCACCGTGCGCCACGCGGACTTCGAACACCTGACGATCCAGCGCGGCCGGCGCCTGTTCGTCGAACCGCGCCGCTGGCACCGCTTCGCCGCCGTCGACCAACAGCCGGCCGACCAGGCCGTCACCGCCTGAACCCCGGGCACCCGGCGCGTTATACTGCGCCGTGACGCCGCCTCGTGCGGCTGCACACGACGAACCGGGAGGAAGGATAATGGCATTTCGCCTCAAGACACTGGGCGGACTCGCGCTGGCGACGGGCCTGCTGGCGGGCTGTGCACAGAGCCCGCAATACCTGAATGTCGAGCCGCAGGTGACCACCGCCGTGCCCCGCGCCGGCAGCGGCCAGGCGGTGACCCTGGCCACCGTGGACGGACGCGACAGCGACGTGCTGGGCACCCGCAGCGGCAAGCGCATGGCCACCGACACCATCACGGTCCCCGCGCACACGCTGATGCCACGCCTCCAGCAGCAGGCGCAGCAGGCCCTGCAGCGCATGGGCTTCGAGCCCACCGAGGCCACCGCCGAGGGCCGGCCCAGCCTGACCCTGACGCTGACCCAACTGAGCTACGAGAAGGCCGACGCCAAGCCCCTGCTCGACAAGGCCCGCCTGATCGCCCGCATCCAGGCCGTGGCCCGCAACGGCGGCACCACCTATACCGGGGTGTATACCGCCAAGCGCGAACAGACCTACGCCCTGAAGCCGGATACCCGGGAGAACAACCAGATGGTCAGCGACCTGCTGACCAATGCGCTCAACCGCGCCTTCAGCGATCCCGCGATCGGCGAGCTGCTGGCGCGCTGACCCTCACTCGCCGGCCGGTGCGTCGCGCTCGGGCCCGCGGCGCACCAGGGTCCAGACCTCCTCGGCAAAGCCGCGCGCGTCCGGCGGCGACACCGCCTGCCGGTCGAGCTCGAAATTGGGCGAGAAGAGCCGCTCGACCTCGTCGGCCGCCACCGAGAACGGCGGCCCCTTGTCCGGCCCATCCTGACGCGTCAGGCTGATCAGCAGCCCCCGGGCCCCGGGCGGCAGCAACTGGGCCAGATGGAAGGCATAGCGCTGGCGCGTGGCCTCGGGCAGCGCGATCAACGCGGCGCGATCGTAGAAGGCCTCGACCTCGAGCGCCTGATCGATGTGAAAGTGGAAGAAGTCGCCGCACCATAGCTCCACGTGCCCCTGTCGGCAGACCTCGAAGACGCCGTGACGATAGCGCGAGACCTCACCGCTGCCCTCGGCGACGAACTGCGCCACGGCCTCCTCGGCCAGCTCGATCCCCAGCACCGGATGCCCGCGCTCGGCCAGCCAGCGCATGTCCAGGCTCTTGCCGCACAGCGGCACCAGCACCTTGCTGTCGCTGGCCACGGCAAGCGTCGGCCAGTAGCGCTCCAGCGCCGGGTGCACGGCGTCGCGATGAAAGCCGATGCGCCCTTCCCGCCAGCGATTGCGCCATTCGTTGTTCATGCCAATCTCCCCGGATCGCGGCTCAGAACCAGCGGTCGCGCTTCTTGCGCCGCCGCGGCAGGTGCGGAACCAGCAGGCCGGCCACCAGCCCGGCGCCGGCCACGCCCCCGCCATACAGGAAGTAGCGCATCAGCAGGTCCTGTTCCTGGGTGTCGAGCCGCGCCTTCAGGCGGCGCAGGGTCGCCTCGGTCTGCGTCAGCTTCTGGTCCAGCGTCGTGTTGCGCTGGCTCAGGTCCTCGATGCGCTGCTCGCGGGCCTTGAGCGTCTCGGTCATGCTCGCGGTGCGCGACTGCCAGGTCTGGTTGATGCCATCGAGCTTGTCACTGAGCGTGGCGACCTTCTCCTTGAGCGCCGGCACGCGCTGGCGCAGGCTCCGGTCGCTCTGCAGCTGGTCGCTGCGAATCCACACTTCGTCGCCGCTTTCGGCACGCACCCGGGTGTAGTCGCCCTGGGTCTCGAGCACCGTCACCGGCGCGCCGGAGGTCAGCCTGCCGACGATACGGTAGCCGTCCGTCGGGCCGCTGCGCACATAGGCGCTGAGGTCATCGGCCACCCAGCGCGTCTCGTCCGGCGCCTGGGCCAGGGCCGGCGACACGGCGCCGACCGCACTCAGGCCCCAGACGAGGCCTATCAGCAAGGTTTTGAACTTGAACATGTCTCGACGTTGTCTCGTGGCTGTCGGGAGGCTCGAAAAAACGCTGGCTCGACACGAGGTTGCGATATCACCGGGGACATCCATGCCCGGCTACAAGGCCGTGTCGCCGATCATCCACACTTTCTGTGGATAAACCTTGGGAAAACCCGGTGACCGCGTCACGCGATCGTCCGAGTCGTCTGCCAGGGCAACAGATCGGTCAATTTTTAATCATCCCGCGGCGGCAGGGTGAAGGGGCGCGGAAACTCCGCCACCTTGCCGTCCGCCTTCACGGCCTTGGCCGTGCCCTCTCGCTCGACTTCATCGATGCGCACGATGGCGTTCATCGGAATGTAGCTGCGGCTGACCCCTTCGAAGGTCCGGCGCAGCTTGTCGGTGGACGGATCGACGACCAGTTTCGAGGCATCCTCGAAGACGAAGGTCTCGACCTCGATGAACCCCCACAGGTCGCTCTGGTAGATATCCCGGGCATACAGTTCCCAGATTTCCCCCTGATTGTGGAAGACCACCCGGTAGATCGATTTTGCCGCCATGTCTCTCCCGTTTCTAGCAGGTTCACCCGTCGCGTCGGCCCCGGGCCGTGCCCGAAGAATACCACAGAGCATGGACGCCCCGGCACGCGGACTGGCCAAGTCAGCCCCGGGGTCCGTATAATCGCCGCATTCCGATCCCGGCCGACCCGGCCGCTGCACTCACCCCCATTTCACGGACATGTCGGGCGCCCGGCGCCGACGCGACTCTATGGCGAAGAAACTCTTCATCAAGACTCATGGCTGCCAGATGAACGAGTACGATTCCGCACGCATGGCGGATCTGCTCGGCGAATCGCACCAGATGGAGCTGACCGACGACGAGCAGGAGGCCGACGTCATCCTGCTCAACACCTGCTCGATCCGCGAGAAGGCCCAGGAAAAGGTCTTTCACCAGCTGGGCCGCTGGAAGAAGCTCAAGGAGCGCAACCCCGACCTGGTGATCGGCGTCGGCGGCTGCGTGGCCAGCCAGGAAGGCGAGAACCTGCGCAAGCGCGCGCCCTATGTCGACATGGTGTTCGGCCCGCAGACCCTGCACCGCATCCCCAACATGCTCGAGCAGCGCGGCAAGAGCGCCGAGCCGATCTCGGTGGTCGATGTGACGTTCCCCGAGATCGAGAAGTTCGACCACCTGCCCAAGCCCAGCTCCGACGGCGCCACCGCCTTCGTCTCGATCATGGAAGGCTGCTCGAAGTACTGCACCTTCTGCGTGGTGCCCTACACCCGCGGCGAGGAAGTCTCGCGCCCCTTTGAAGCGGTCATGGACGAGGTCATCCACCTCGCCGAACAGGGCGTGCGCGAGATCAACCTGCTTGGCCAGAACGTCAACGCCTACCGTGGCCGCAACAGCCTCGGCGACGAGATCGACCTCGCCGAGCTGATTGCCTGCGTGGCCGCCGTGGACGGCATCGACCGCATCCGCTTCACCACCTCGCACCCGGTGGAGTTCTCCGACAGCCTGATCGAGGCCTACGGCGAGATCCCCGAGCTGGTCAGCCACCTGCACCTGCCGGTCCAGGCCGGGTCGGACCGCATCCTCGCGGCGATGAAGCGCGGACACACCGTCGAGGAGTACGTCGCCAAGCTCGAGCGCATCCGCGAACTGCGCCCCGACATCAGCTTCTCGTCGGACTTCATCATCGGCTTCCCCGGCGAGACCGAGGCCGACTTCGCGGCGACCATGGACCTGATCGGTCGCATCGGCTTCGACGTCTCGTTCAGCTTCGTGTACTCGGCGCGCCCCGGCACCCCCGCGGCACAGCTCAAGGACAACACCCCCGAGGCGGTCAAGAAGCAGCGCCTGGCGATCCTCCAGGAGCGCATCAACCAGAACGCCATGCAGATCAGCCGGCGCATGGTCGGCACCACCCAGCGCATCCTGGTCACCGGCTTCTCGCCGAAGGACCCGGGCCAGCTCTCCGGGCGTACCGAGAACAACCGCGTGGTCAACTTCCGCGCGCCAAACCCCACCGAGCTGATCGGCGCCTTCGTCGATGTGGAGATCACCGAGGCCCTGCCCAACTCGCTGCGCGGCGAACTGGCCTCGCCGGAATGTTTCTGACCCCTCTCTCTTCGGACGGGGGCGATGCATGATCTCGCGAGCTCAGGACAGACAAGGCGAAACCGTGAAAAGACGCGCAGTTTAGCTCGCTGAATAAACAGTCTGATCACGGTTTCAACGCCGCATGACTGACGCGCAGCAGATCATGGCCGTCCACGCACATTGCCCCGGCCCGCTCCGGGGCAGTAAGCTGATCCCCTCATCCATCACGCACGGATTCCCTGTTCTTGAGCCAACAAAGCACTCCGGCAAATCGCGTCATCACCCTGACCCTGGAACCCAACGACCCGATGCGGCTGGCCAACCTCTGCGGCGAGCGCGATGAGCATCTCAAGCTGGTCGAATCGCGGCTCGGGGTCACGTTGCGCAATCGCGGCAACACCTTCCAGCTCGCCGGGCCCGGCCCGCGGGTCAAGGCTGCCGCCAACGTCGTCGAGCACCTCTACCGGGAAACCGAGGCCAGCCAGCTCGAGCCCGACACCGTGCACCTGTTCCTGCAGGAGTCGGGGGTCGAGGCACTAGAGGAAGAGGAAGGCGGCGATGACGGCGCCGAGGTGGTGATCCGCACGCCCCGCAGCCTGATCAAGCCACGCGGCCTGAATCAGCAGAGCTACGTCGCCAGCATCCGCAAGCACGACATCAACTTCGGCATCGGCCCGGCGGGCACCGGCAAGACCTACCTGGCCGTGGCCGCCGCCGTCGAGGCGCTCAACCAGCAGGAAGTCCGTCGCATCCTGCTGGTCCGCCCCGCCGTCGAGGCCGGCGAGAAGCTCGGCTTTTTGCCCGGCGACCTGGCGCAGAAGATCGACCCCTACCTGCGCCCGCTGTATGACGCCCTCTACGAGATGATCGGCTTCGAGCAGGTCGCCAAGCTCATCGAGCGCCAGGTGATCGAGATCGCGCCGCTGGCCTACATGCGCGGCCGGACCCTCAACAACGCCTTCATCATCCTCGACGAGAGCCAGAACACCACCCGCGAGCAGATGAAGATGTTCCTGACCCGCATCGGCTTCGGCTCCACGGCGGTGATCACCGGCGACATCACCCAGGTCGACCTGCCCCGCGGCCAGAAGTCCGGGCTGATCCATGTCACCCGGATCCTGCAGGATGTGTCCGGCATCGGCATGACCCACTTCGACGCCAAGGACGTGGTACGCCACCCGCTGGTGCAGCGCATCATCGAGGCCTACGACGTCTTCGAGGCCGAGCAGGAGGCCGAGGAGCGCGCCCGGCGCGAGGCCCGCGAACAGGCGCGCCAGGAGGCCCGGGACAGCGAGGCCGCTGCAGGCGGCAGCACCGCGGGAGGCGACGCATGAGCCGCCTGCCGCCGCCGGTCATCGACCGGCAGGTGGCGGTCCGCGCCGACGGCCTGCCCGAGGCGGATCAGCTGCAGGCCTGGACCGCCGCGGCGCTCGCGCACCATCGCCGCCACCACGACCTTGACGCACCCCACGAGCCGCCGGAATTGACCGTGCGCTTCGTCGAGGAGGCCGAGAGCCAGGCCCTCAACCGCGACTATCGCGGCAAGGATCGCCCGACCAACGTGCTGTCGTTCCCCTTCGAGGCCCCTGCCGGCCTCGACCTGCCGCTGCTCGGCGACCTGGTGATCTGCCACGACGTGGTCGAGCGCGAGGCCCGCGACCAGGGCAAGGCGCTCGAGCACCATTACGCGCACATGGTGGTGCACGGCACCTTGCATTTGCTCGGCCACGATCATATAGATGAAGCCGAGGCGGAGGAGATGGAGGCGCTCGAGCGCCGCATCCTCGCCGACTTCGCGATTCCCGACCCCTACGCGCTCGACGCCGACGAGTGCCGCAGCGAGGACACGAGACCCGACGCATGAGCGAAGACCGATCGAGCAGCCAGGGCGGCAAGTCCTGGCTCGAGAAGTTGTTCAGCGCCTTTTCCAGCGATGCCGACGAGCCCAGTTCCCGCGACGAACTGCTGGTGTTTCTCCGTGAGGCCGCCGCCCGCCTGCGCCTCGACCAGGATGCCCTGACGATCATCGAGGGCGCCTTCCAGATCAGCGACCAGCAGACCCGGGAAGTGATGATCCCGCGCTCTCAGGTCACCGCCATCGGCATCGACCAGCCCCCGGAAGACTACCTGCCGGTGATCTTCGAGACCGGCCACTCCCGCTACCCGGTGGTCGGCGAGAACCTCGACGAGGTGCTCGGCATCCTGCTGGTCAAGGACCTGCTGCCGCTGCTGCAGGTCAACGACAGCGAGCGCATGCGCCTGGCCCTGCGCGAGGTGCTGCGCCCGGCGATGTTCATCCCCGAGTCCAAGCGCCTCAACAGCCTGCTCAAGGAATTCCGCGACACCCACAACCACATGGCGGTGGTGGTGGACGAGTACGGCGGCACCGCGGGCATCATCACCATCGAGGACATCCTCGAGCAGATCGTCGGCGACATCGAGGACGAGCACGACACCGACGAGGAAGACGACATCCGCGACATGGGTGACGGCTCCTTCGCGATTCGCGCCCTGACGCCCATCGACGACTTCAACGACCGCTTCGACACCAGCCTCTCCGACGACGAGTTCGACACCGTCGGCGGCCTGGTGATGCAGTGCTTCGGCTACCTGCCGCGGCGCGGCGAGCATGCCGACCTGGGCGGCTGGCGGTTCACCGTGCTGGGTGCCGACAACCGGCGGATTCGCCTGCTGCAGGCCGAACCGCTCGCCCTGCTCGCCGACGAGCCGCTCGAGGACTGAGCCGGCACGGTTCGAGTTCGCCGCCGGGTCTGGTATAAGGGGCAGCGTCCCGAGGGTAAGCGGATTAAATGGTTGATCTTACCTTTGCATGAGAGTGAGACAGACCGGCATCTCATCGGATTATCTGGTTGATGCTTCACCTACTGCTGGTGCATGTTTCCTTCGCTAATTCCAGCAAGAACCCCACACGCCTCAACTTCCCGGTCATCGTTGCAACTCGCTCTCAGTGAAACGAGTTGTTTCTCAAGCGCTTGCAGAGCGGTTATCTGCGACCGCACATGAGAGATGTGATCATCGAGCAAGGCGTTGACGGCGGTACAAGGCTGATGAGGGTCGTCCTGATAGCTCTGTAGTTCGTGAATCTCAGCCAGTGACAGGCCCAGGATTCTGCAGCGACGGATGAAGGCCAGCCCCTCACCATGCTTCTCGGTATAGACACGGTAACCGTTGTCCTGCCGATCAGGCGGCGGCAACAAGCCCTGCTGTTCATAGAAGCGGATCGTCTGTGTTTCGACCCCTACCAACTGCGCCAACTGACCAATGCGCATCAGCCTCCTCCCCAACGGATTCTTTACTCTATTGACCTTATAGTAGCTTTATAGTTTTAAATGGTACCACAACATTGTTCAAGTGGAGTCGTATCATGAGCAAATCCTGTGGTGGCGCCTGTGGCGGTGATGCAACGTCCGCAGCGGATACCGATATACAGGCCTCCTCCGAGGCGCCAGGGAGATGGGTCAGTGTTTATGCCGTGCCGAAGATGGACTGTCCATCAGAAGAACGAATGATTCGCCTAGCCCTGAACGGCTTTGAGGAGATTCGGGCGCTGTCCTTCGACTTGTCGAACCGCCGGCTGAAGGTCGTGCATGACGGCGAGGTCGAGCCCGTCACCTCGAAACTGAAGACCTTGGGGCTAGGCGCCTCGCTTCAGGAAACCGTCGCTGCAAATCCGGAGACCATCAAGGCCGCCGAGTTTTCGGCAGCTTCTGCTAAGCAAGAATCCGGGACCCTGCGCTGGTTGCTCGGCATCAATGCACTTCTGTTCGTGGTGGAAATGACTGCCGGTCTGATCGCCCAGTCCACCGGCCTGATTGGAGAATCCCTGGACAATTTTGCCGATGCGGCGGTGTACGGGCTTGCCCTTTATGCGGTTGGACATAGCGTGAAAATGCAGGTACGTGCCGCGCATCTTGCTGGTGTACTGCAACTGATCTTGGCTGTGGGCGCGCTCGTAGAGGTGGTGAGACGCTTTGTATTCGGTAGTGAGCCTGAATCGCTGGTGATGATGGCTATCGCATTCGTCGCATTGATTGCCAATACCAGTTGTCTGCTGCTCATATCCAAACATCGGGAAGGCGGGGCGCACATGAAGGCAAGCTGGATATTCTCGGCCAACGACGTGGTGATCAACCTGGGGGTCATCACCGCCGGCACCCTGGTCGCGTGGACCGGTTCCAATTATCCGGATCTGATTATCGGCACCATCGCGGGGGGCATTGTACTTAACGGTGCCAGACGCATTTTGGCGTTGAAGGGTTAAATAATGCTCATTATTGGCAAAAAGCTCTCGCCGTATGCCCTATTGTCCATATCGGGCCTGCTGGCAGCGTCTGATCAGGCTGTAAAGTGGCTGGTGCAGCAATCAATGGCCTATGGCGAGTATGTTTCGGTGACCCCGTTCTTTAACTGGGTGCACCTATGGAACACCGGTGCCGCATTCAGTCTTTTTGCGAATGGTGGAGGCTGGCAGCGCTACTTTTTTATCGGAATCGCGGTAGTGGTCTCGATTTTTCTGATCAAGCTGATCCTTGAAAATCGTCATAAAGGAGAAGCCATCGCTTACAGTCTTATCCTCGGTGGCGCCATGGGCAACCTGATTGACCGGGTCTTTCGCGGCTATGTTGTGGATTCCTTTGATTTCTATTGGCGAGACTGGCATTGGCCGGCCTTCAACCTGGCTGATATTGCAATTGTCCTCGGTGCCTTACTTTTCGTTTCCAGCAGCTTGTTGGGTAAAAAAGCAAACACCAATGCCGAGCCGGATGGATCTGACTGACACCTACGCCTATACAACACCATGACCGAACTTCCCGACAACATCCTTCACCTGCCGCAATACCAAGTACTGGGCTGCAAATCAACCGACGACGAAATGCACTTCCAGGTGGACGTGCCCGATCCCATCGCCTGCGAGGAATGCGGCGTGCAGGGTGAGTTCGTACGGTTCGGCAAGCGTGACGTTCCCTATCGTGATCTGCCTATCCACGGCAAGCGGGTCACTCTCTGGGTGGTCCGCCGCCGATACACCTGCCGGGCCTGCAAGACAACATTCAGGCCCCAGCTACCGGAGATGGTGGACGGATTCCGTATGACACTGCGGCTGCATGAGTACGTGGAGAAGGAATCCTTCAACCACCCCTACACCTTTGTGGCGGCACAGACCGGCCTGGACGAGAAGACGGTGCGCGACATCTTCAACGCCCGCGCCGAATTCCTGGGGCGCTGGCACCGCTTCGAGACGCCCCGCATCCTGGGCATTGACGAGCTATACCTGAACAAGCGCTACCGCTGCATTCTGACCAACATTGAGGAGCGAACCCTGCTCGACCTGCTGGCCACCCGCCGCCAGGACGTGGTGACCAACTACCTGATGAAGCTGAAAGACCGGCAGAAGGTCGAGATCGTCAGCATGGACATGTGGAACCCCTACCGGGCAGCGGTCAAGGCTGTGCTGCCCCAGGCCCGTATCGTGGTCGATAAGTTCCATGTGGTGCGCATGGCCAACGATGCCCTAGAGAGAGTGCGCAAGGGCCTCAGAAAGGAGCTGAAACCGTCCCAGAGCCGGACTCTCAAGGGAGACCGGAAAATCCTGCTGAAACGCGCTCACGAAGTCTCAGACCGGGAGCGCCTCATCATGGAGACCTGGACAGGCGCGTTCCCGCAACTGCTGGCCGCCTACGAGCACAAGGAGCGCTTCTACGGCATCTGGGACGCCACCACACGGCTCCAGGCAGAAGCCGCCCTGGACGAGTGGATAGCCACCATCCCGAAGGGCCAAAAGGAAGTCTGGAGCGATCTGGTCAGGGCAGTGGGAAACTGGCGCGAAGAGACCATGACCTACTTCGAGACGGACATGCCCGTCACCAACGCTTACACGGAGTCCATCAACCGACTGGCCAAGGACAAGAACCGTGAAGGGCGCGGTTACTCCTTCGAGGTGATGCGGGCACGAATGCTCTACACCACGAAGCACAAGAAGAAGGCACCGACTGCGAAGGTCTCTCCTTTCTACAAGAAAACCATCGGTTACGGACTGCCGGACTTCGCAGAGGAACTCAACTACGGAGTCGATCTATCAACCATCTGAGGGTGGTATCAGATTGATGGGGTGAAGGTGCCCCATCAACCATTAAATCCGTATACCCCGTCCCGACAAGGAGTGCCCCATGCCAACCCGACAACGCCCGTGGCTGGGCCATCTCGCCGCCCTGCTGGCCGGCGTGCTCAGCACCCTCACCTTCGCGCCCTTTCACCTCTGGTGGCTCGGCCCCGTCGCCGTCGGCCTGGTCTATGTCGGCTTTCACGACCTGACGCCCCGCCAGGCCGCGCTGCGCGGCTGGTGCTACGGGTTCGCCCTGTTCGCCTCGGGCACCTCGTGGATCTACGTGTCGATCCATGACTACGGCTACACCGGCGTGGCGCTGGCCGTGTTCCTCACCGCGCTGTTCGCCGTGACCCTGGCGCTGTTCTACGCCGTCCCCTTCTGGCTCTACCGTCACGTGACCGGACGCCGCCTGGCCTGCCTGAGCTTCGCCGGGCTGTGGGTCGCCAGCGAGGTGCTGCGCACCTACCTGTTCACCGGCTTTCCCTGGCTGCTGCTGGGCAGCGCCCACGTCGACTCGCCGCTGGCCCCGCTGGCTCCGGTCGGCGGCGTCTTCCTGCTGTCGCTGATCACCGCCCTGACCGGCACCCTCGGCGTGGAGCTGCTGCGCCGGCGCTGGTGGACGCTGGCCCCGCTCGCCGCCCTGTGGGGCCTGCCGCTGTTGCTGCCCACGCAGTGGACGACGAGCTCCGGCCAGCCGGTGACGGTCGCCCTGCTGCAGGGCGACCTGCCCCAGCTGATGAAGTGGAGCGCCGAGGGGCAGCGCAACGCCGCCAACACCTACGCGCGGCTGACCCGGGCGGTGGCCGACGACGCCGAGCTGATCGTCTGGCCGGAAACCGCCCTGCCGATGTTCGAGCGTCAGGCCCGCCCCTTCCTCGAGCGCCTGCAGGCGACGCTGCCCCCGGACAGTGCCCTGCTCACCGGTATCGTCGAGCGCGACGACGGCGGCTACTACAACGCGGTGATCGGGCTGGGCAACACGCAGGGCGGCTATCGCAAGGAGCACCTGGTGCCGTTCGGCGAGTACCTGCCGCTGGAAGGGCTGCTGCGCGGCATCATCGCCTTCTTCGACCTGCCCATGTCGGACTTCTCGGCCGGCGCCGGCGACCAGCCGCCCCTGCACGCCGCCGGGCTCGCCATCGGCACGGCGATCTGCTACGAGATCATCTACCCGGACCTGGTCGCCAGCCGCGCCCGCGACGCCGACGTGCTGCTCACGGTGTCCAACGACACCTGGTTCGGCGGCTCGATCGGGCCGCTCCAGCACGTGCAGATGGCGCGCCTGCGGGCGCTGGAGAACGGCCGCTACGTGCTGCGCGCCACCAGCAACGGCGTGACCGCGATCATCGACCCCGAGGGCCGGATCGTGAAACGCGCGCCGCAGTTCGAGACCGCCACGGTCACCGGCACGGTTCAGGGAATGCAGGGCGAGACGCCGTTCACCCGCACCGGCAGCTGGCCCGCCTGGCTGCTGGCCGGTCTGCTGTGGCTGCCCGGGCTCAGGCGCCCGGGGCGCCGGCGCACCGCTGCCGCCCGCCCCTCGTGACGGGCGGCCTCCGCGGCGTCAGGAAGCCGCGGGGGGCGTCTCGTCGCTGGGCGAACGCATGAAGTAGCGGTGCCCGCAGGCGTGACAGGGCTCCAGGCGGGTCACCGACTCCAGCACCACCGTCTCGCCGCAGTGCACGCAGGCCATGCGCCCGGGCGCGGCCAGTTCCCCCGCGACGTAATCGGCCCGGGCCGCCTCGAGATCGTCCTCGAAGCGTTCGCGTTCCACCACGCTGCGATCGGCGATGGAGAACAGCGCATCGGTCACCTTGCGTGACAGCACGTCCAGATCGATCCCCAGCCAGCTGGCCACACCGGCACCGCCGGCCGCCAGATAGCGGCGCAGGTCCTTGAGGTCGCGCTCCACCCAGGCACGCAGCAGGGCCATCTCGTTCTTGGTGAATGTCTCGACCTCGGCCTCGAACTCCACCGCCTCGTCGAGCTCCTTCTGCAGCGTGTCCCAGGACAGGTCATCGGCGCCGTCGCGCAACCGCTCGAGCACACGCTCGTAGGCGGCATTCAGGCGGCGGTCGTGCTGCTGGTCGTCACTCATAGTGCTGTTTCTCCTCGCTGGGTATCGACGCCGGGGCGAGGCGGCAGCCGGCGGGCCTCGCCCGGCCGGCCCCTACCTGCCACGTCACGTCTAGGGTATCCTTGGGCCACCACGACGATTTTCACACCTGCCCCTGTACCTTTCCAATACAGTGTACGGCAGGGTGTTGTCTCCGGCACGCGTCACGCTCCCCGGCCGGGTCGAGCCGAGCGCGCCGATGAACCGAAGCCCCAACGCAAGGTGCACCGCGCAGACGATGGACACTCAGTATCAGCCTCACGCCACCGAGTCAGCCGCCCAGCAGTACTGGGAAAAGAATGAATGCTTCAAGGCCGTGGAAGACGCCAACCGCGAGAAATTCTACTGCCTGTCGATGTTCCCCTATCCCAGCGGCAAGCTGCACATGGGGCATGTGCGCAACTACACCATCGGTGACGTGGTCTCGCGCTACCAGCGCATGCAGGGCAGGAACGTCCTGCAGCCCATGGGCTGGGACGCCTTCGGCATGCCGGCGGAAAATGCCGCCATCAAGAACCGCGTGCCGCCGGGCGACTGGACCTACCAGAACATCGACTACATGCGCAGCCAGCTCAAGGCACTGGGCTTCGCCTATGACTGGAGCCGCGAGTTCGCCACCTGCGACGTCGACTACTACCGCTGGGAGCAGTGGTTCTTCACCAAGCTGGTGGAGAAGGGCCTGGTCTACAAGAAGATGTCCACCGTCAACTGGGACCCGGTCGACAACACCGTGCTGGCCAACGAGCAGGTGATCGACGGTCGCGGCTGGCGCAGCGGTGCCCTTGTCGAGCGCAAGGAGATCCCGCTGTGGTTCCTCAAGATCACCGACTACGCCGAGGAGCTGCTGGCCGATCTCGAACACGTCGACTGGCCCGACCAGGTCAAGACCATGCAGCGCAACTGGATCGGCAAGTCGCGCGGCGTGGAGCTGACCTTCGACGTGGCCGGTCGTGACGCGCCGCTGGAGGTCTACACCACGCGCCCCGACACCCTGATGGGCGTGACCTACGTGGCCGTCGCCGCCGGTCACCCGCTGGCCCGCCAGGCCGCCGAGGGCGATCCTGACATGACCGCCTTCCTCGAGGAGTGTGCCCGCGGCGGCACCTCCGAAGCCGACCTGGCGACCATGGAAAAGCGTGGTCGCGACACCGGCTTCAAGGCGGTCCACCCGCTGACCGGCCGCGAAGTGCCCGTCTATGTCGCCAATTTCGTGCTCATGGAGTACGGCACCGGCGCCGTGATGGCGGTGCCTGGCCACGACCAGCGCGACTGGGAGTTCGCCACCAAGTACGGCCTGCCCATCGAAGCGGTGATCGCCGATGCCGACGGCAACGCGCCGGACCTTTCCGTCGCGGCCTATACCGAACACGGCCGGCTGATCAACTCCGGCGAGTTCGACGGACTCGACTTCGACGCCGCCTTCCAGGCGATCGCCGACCGGCTCCAGGCCGAGGGCCGTGGCGAGGTCAGGACCAACTTCCGCCTGCGCGACTGGGGCGTGGCCCGCCAGCGCTACTGGGGCGCGCCGATTCCCGTCAAGTACGGCCCCGAGGGCGAGACCGTGCCGCTCACCGACGACGAGCTGCCGGTCGCCCTGCCCATGGAAGTGGAGGTCGACGCCACCGGCTCGCCGCTCAAGAAAATGCCCGCCTTCTATGACCTGGGCGACGGCTGGACCCGCGAGACCGACACCTTCGACACTTTCATGGAGTCGAGCTGGTACTATGCGCGCTTCGCCTGCGCCGACAACCCCGAGGCCATGCTCGACGAGCGCGCCGACTACTGGCTGCCGGTGGATCTCTACATCGGCGGCATCGAGCACGCCATCCTGCACCTGCTCTATGCGCGCTTCTTCCACAAGCTGATGCGCGACTTCGGCCTGGTCAACAGTGACGAGCCCTTCCAGCGCCTGCTCACCCAGGGCATGGTGATCGCCGAGACCTTCTATCGCGAGCTGCCGGACGGCGGCAAGGACTGGTTCAACCCCGCCGATGTCGACGTCCAGCGCGACGACAAGGGCCGCCCGGTCAGCGCCGTCTACCGTGGCGACGGCCAGCCGGTGGCGATGGGCGGCATCGAGAAGATGTCCAAGTCGAAGAACAACGGCGTCGACCCGCAGGCGATGATCGACCGCTTCGGGGCCGACACCGTGCGGCTGTTCATGATGTTCGCCGCGCCCCCCGAGCAGTCGCTGGAGTGGTCCGACGCCGGCGTCGAGGGCGCCCACCGCTTCCTCAAGCGCCTGTGGAAGCTGGTCGCCGACCACGTCAACGCCGGCACCCCGGCGGCACTCGACGTCGCCGCGCTCGACGACGCCCAGAAGGCGCTGCGTCGCAAGACCCACGAGACCATCGCCAAGGCCAGCGACGACATCGGCCGGCGCACCACCTTCAACACCGCCATCGCCGCGGTGATGGAGCTGACCAACGCGCTGGGCCGCTTCCAGAACGAGAACGCTGCCGACAGCCCGCAGGGCCTGGCTGTGACCCGCGAGGCCGTGGAAGCCTGCGTGCTGCTGCTCGCCCCGATCACCCCGCACGCCTGCCATGCGCTCTGGGAGGCGCTGGGTCATGACGAGCCGGCGATCGACGCCCGCTGGCCCGCCGTCGACGAGAGCGCCCTGGTCAAGGACAGCGTCGAGCTGGCCGTGCAGGTCAACGGCAAGCTGCGCGCGCGCATCGAGGTCGCCCCGGACGCCGCAAGGGACGCCGTCGAGGCCGAGGCCATGGCCAGCGAGAACGTCCAGCGCCATATCGAGGGCAAGACGGTGCGCAAGGTGATCGTCGTCCCCGGCAAGCTGGTCAATATCGTCGCCAACTGACAAGCCCACGGTCGCTAGGAGGCCCGGATGAAGCGTCGCACCTTCCTGAATCGCGCCCTGCATACCAGCGTGGCGCTGGTGGCGGCCGGTGCACTGGCCGGCTGCGGCTTCCAGCTGCGCGGGCAGGGGCGCAACCTGGCCGGGCTCGACAGCCTGGCCCTGGACGCCCCGCCGGGCCCGCTGGCCGACGCCGTACGCCAGGCGCTCGAGGGCGCGGGCGTGGCGGTGCACGCGCAGGCGCCGTGGCGTCTCAACCTGGGCGCGGAGCAACTCGACGAGATCAACCTGACGGCCAACAATGCCGGCAGCCGGACGGTCGAGCTGCAGCTCGGCGTGCCCTTCTCGGTCCAGCGCCAGCGCGACGACGCCTATCGCATCGAGCGCCAGACCCTGAGAGTGTCGACCACCTACGAGGCGGGCACCAGCGACCTGCTGGCGCGCGATGATCGCCGCGAGCAGGCCGTGCAGTCGCTGCGCCAGGAAGCGGCACGCCGCCTGATCGATCGCCTGCAGAGCCTCGCCGACGCGCCATGAAGGTCTTTCCCGACAAGCTGCCCGAGGCGCTGGCCAAGCGTCTGCCCCCGGTGATCATCGTCGCCGGTGACGAGCCATTGCTGCACCGCGATGCCTGCGACACGGTGCGCCGGGTCGCCCGCGAGCAGGGCATCGAGGAGCGCGAGGTTCTGCACGTCGAGAACGGCTTCCAGTGGGGGCGGCTTACCGAATCCGCCGCCAGCCTGTCGCTGTTCGCCACCAGCAAGCTGATCGAGTTGCGTCTGGGCGACCAGGCGCCCGGCCAGGAAGGTGGCAAGACGCTGGAGGCCTATGCCGCCCAGGCCAAGGGCAGCGACAATATCCTGCTGGTCACCGCGGGCCGGCTCGACCGGCGCCAGCAACAAAGCAAGTGGTTCAAGGCGCTCGATGCGCTGGGGCTGTTCGTGCCGGTATGGCCGGTGGACCACTCGCGCCTGGGCTTCTGGCTGCGCGATCGCGCCACCCTGCACGGCCTGCAGCTCGACATGGACGCCGCCCGGCTGCTCGGCGAACGCACCGAAGGCAACCTGCTGGCCGCCGATCAGGAACTACAGAAGCTCGCGCTGCTGTACCCGCCCGGCGCCCGACTGGATGCCGGCGCCATCGCCGGCGGTGTCGAGGACAATGCCCGTTACGACGTCTTCACGCTGACCGACGCCTGCCTGCGTGGCGAACGCGAACGCGCGGTGCGCATCGTCGCCGGCCTGCGCGGCGAGGGCATCGAGGCGCCTGTAGTACTGTGGGCGCTGACTCGCGAGATGCGCACCCTGCTCTCCCTGCAACAGCATCTCGACCAGGGCCAGAGCCTCGAGCATGCCTGCAAGGCCCAGCGGCCGATGATTCCCGAGAAGCGCCGTCCCAACTACCAGCAGGCGCTGCAACGCCTGCCCCATCGCCGGTTACACAAACTGCTGCTGTTCGCCCAGCGCATCGACCAGGCGATCAAGGGCGGTCTGCCGCTGCCCGTCTGGGACGCGCTCAATGACCTCGCCCTGACTCTCGCCGGGGGGCGCGGTCTACTCGCCGAACTGCCCCAGGCTTATCGCCGTGCCTGACCCACGTTCCTGAACCGAACACGCCTTCGGCGTTACCCCTGCCCGCCGGACCTCGTGCCCGGCGGGCTTTCCACTTTCACCATTGCCCTGAACCCTGTCCATGTCCGAATCCCGACGAACCGCTCCCTTTCTTGCCGCCCTACTGCCCTTCGCCGTGATGATCGTCACGATGATGACGACGATCCTCATCTTCGACGGCAGCCCCCATCTTCCCCTGCTCATCGGCGCCGTGGTCGCCGGGCTGGTCGCCTGGCATTACGGTCACACCTGGAAGCACATCGAAGGCTACATCTACGAGGGCATCACCAAGGTCCTGCCGGCGGTGGTGATCCTGATGCTGGTGGGGCTGCTGATCAGCGCCTGGGTCGCCGGCGGCGTGGTCGGCACCATGGTCTACTACGGTCTGGAGTACCTCTCCCCGGGGGCCTTCCTGCCCACGCTGATGCTGCTGTGCGCCATCAGCACGCTGATGATGGGCAGCTCCTGGTCGACCATCGGCACCCTGGGCGTGGCCGGCATGGCCGCCGGCACCAGCATGGGCCTGTCGCCGGCGGCGCTGGCCGGGGCCATCGTCTCGGGGGCGTTCTTCGGCGACAAGATGTCGCCGCTGTCCGATACCACCATCCTCGCCTCGGGCATCGCCGGCACGGATATCTTCGCCCACATCCGCCACATGCTGTACACCACGGTGCCCGGGCTGATCATCGCCCTGGTGGTGTTCACGGCCATGGCCGGCGGCCATCAGGGCGCCGAGCTCGACCAGGCCATCGCCGCCGTGATCGGCAACCTGCAGGCCGACAGCGTGATCTCGCCCTGGCTGTTCCTGATTCCACTGGCGGTTCCGGCACTGGCGCTCGCCCGCGTACCGGCCGTCCCCACCCTGATCGTCGGCATCGTGCTGGGCAGCCTGGCCTATCTGTTCGTGCAGGGCGGCGACGTAGCCTCGCTGTTCCACCTGCTGCAGAGCGGCTATGTGGCCCACACCGGCAATGCCGGCGTCGACAAGCTGCTCAGCCAGGGGGGGCTGGATGCGATGATGTACACCATCTCGCTGGCGATCATCGCCATGATCTTCGGCGGCATCATGGAACGCACCGGCATGCTCAATGCCCTGGTCGGCGGCGTCGTCGCGATGGCCAGAAGCGGTCGTGCCCTGTGCGCGGTCACCGTCGGCTCCTCCTTCCTGACCAACGTGGTCACCGCCGAGCAGTACATCTCGATCATCATTCCGGGCCGGCTGTATGCCGGGGCCTTCCGTGACAAGGGGCTGCACCCCAAGAACCTGTCCCGCGCGCTGGAGGACGGCGGTACCGTCACCTCGGCGCTGGTGCCGTGGAGCACCGATGCGATCTTCGTCTACAGCGCCCTCGGTGTCAGTGCCTGGAGCTATGCCCCCTACGCGGTGCTCAACTACAGCGTGCCGCTGATCTCCATCGCCATGGCGCTGGCCGGCTTTGCCATCGTGTCCAGCCGCTCCTCGGAAGCCACATCACCGCAGGCCGATTGACCTCCCCTCCGCCCCCGTGCCGACACGGGGGCGTTTCACCGACTTCCCTGCCTGTTTTCACGCTTTCTCGCCCAGCCAGGCGCTTCAGGCCGGCCGTTCCGACCTCGACGCTTTCTTTATCCCGCCCGCATCGCGCCCCACGACGGCGAATCACGATCATCAATAATCTGAATTTTGATTACTCATCCATTGACAGAAAAAATTGCTATACCCCTCTGTTAAGCTAACGCGGTTTCGACGCAAAGCCGGGTTATTATCCCTGCTGGACGCTTTTCGGCAGCGTCGGCGATCTGCGTCGACGCCGACCATCCATGACGTCCACGCGAATGGAGGAGACATCGCTTGGAACTGTTTCGCTACGTTCTCGACAACGCCGGGCTGCTGGGGCAACTGACCCTGGAGCACATCAGCCTGGTCGGCGTTGCCGTGGGAATCGCCACCCTGACCGGGGTGCCCATCGGCATCGCCATCACCAAGAACGAACGCCTGGCCAGGGGCGTGCTGTATCTGGCCTCGATCATCGTCACGATCCCCTCGATCGCGCTGTTCGGGGTCATGATTCCGCTGCTGTCGATCTTCGGTTACGGCATCGGCTACGTGCCGGCGGTGATCGCCGTGCTGCTCTACTCGCAGCTGCCGATCATTCGCAATACCTACACCGCGATCAACAACGTCAATCCCGCGCTGCGCGAGGCCGCCCGCGGCATCGGCATGAGCCAGAACCAGCGGCTGCGCATGGTGGAAATTCCGCTGGCGGTACCGGTAATCATGGCCGGCGTGCGCACCGCCGTGGTGCTGAACATCGGCGTGATGGCCATCGCCGCCTACATCGGCGCCGGCGGCCTGGGCACGCTGATCAGCCGCGGTATCTCGCAGTCCGATCCGCGCCAGCTGATCGTCGGCGCGGTGGCCGTGAGCCTGCTGGCCATCATCGTCGACTACGCCCTGCTGGCGCTGCAGAAGCGCCTCACGCCGCGTGGCATGGAGCGTGACGTCGCCGCCGCCTGAATGCGCCAACCCGATTTCGACAAGGTTTTTCCATGATACGACTCGACAACCTGACCAAGGTCTTCGATACCCCCAAGGGGGCCGTCGTCGCCGCCGACCACATCAACATGGAAGTGCCTCGGGGCGAGATCTGCATCCTTCTCGGCCCCTCCGGCTGCGGCAAGACCACCACCCTGAAGATGATCAACCGCATCGTCCGGGCGACCTCGGGCAAGGTGTTTCTCGATGGCGAGGACACCACCGGCATGAACACCCAGGACCTGCGCCGCAACATCGGCTACGTGATCCAGCAGATCGGCCTGTTCCCCAACATGACCATCGAGGAGAACATCACGGTGGTGCCGCGCCTGCTGGGCTGGGACCGCGCCGCCTACAAGAAGCGGGCCCGCGAGCTGATGGACATGATCGCCATGGACGCCGAGGCCTTCCTCAAGCGCTACCCCAGCGAGCTGTCCGGCGGCCAGCAGCAGCGCATCGGCGTGGCCCGGGCGCTGGCCGCAGATCCGCCGGTGATGCTGATGGACGAGCCGTTCGGCGCCATCGACCCGATCAACCGGGCGGTGATCCAGGACGAGTTCCTGAAGATGCAGGCCGAACTCAAGAAGACCATCCTGTTCGTCAGCCACGACATCGACGAGGCGATCAAGATGGGCGATCGCATCGCCATCTTCCGCGAGGGCAAGCTGGTCCAGTACTCCGCGCCCGACGACCTGCTCTCCGCGCCGCGCAACGGCTTCGTCGAGTCGTTCCTCGGCGAGGACCGCGCGCTCAAGCGCCTCAACCTGGTCAAGGTGCGCGAGGTGTTCTCCGACGAGATGGGCGCGGTCAAGCCGGACGACACCCTGGAGACGGCCCTGGCCCGCATCGACGACTTCGGCTACCAGAACGCGATCCTGATGGTCAACGACCACGGCGAGCCCGCCGGCATGATCACCCGCTCGGTCGCCCGCACCACCCGCGGCTACTGCCGTGACCATTACCAGACCGCCCCGCCGGTGGCCCAGCTCGACGACGACCTGCGCAAGGTCGCCTCGCTGATGTTCGCCAACGACACCACCTGGCTGCCCTGCGTCGACGCGCAAGGCCGGGTCTGTGGGCACATCACCCAGCGTGCGATGACCCACCACCTGGGCTCCCGCTACCGCTCGCGGCCGGAGGACAGCGCCCCCTTGCGTTCGCAACCCGAGACCAAGGAGTAACGGCATGCCGATTCGCTCGCTGAAAAGCGCCGGGCGCTGGCTACTCGCCATCCTGCTCTTCGCGGCCGGGGTCTGGGCCCAGCGCAGTGGCGTCATCGAGGATTTCATCTACTATCTGCCCGACGTGCGCTATCTGGCGGTCCAGCACCTGTTCCTGACCGCGGTGTCGGGCAGCCTGGCCATCGTCATCGCCGTGCCGCTGGGCATCGTGCTCTCGCGGCCGAGCATGGCGCGCTTCGCCGAGTCGCTGATGCAGGTCCTCAACGTCGGCACCACCATCCCCACCCTGGCGGTGCTGGCGCTGTCGATGAGCTTCCTGGGCATCGGCACGACGCCGGCCATCTTCGGGCTGACCGTGGCGACCCTGCTGCCGATCACCCGCAACACCTATGTCGGCCTGAAGGGCGTGTCGCCGGCGCTGATGGAAGCCGCGGCCGGGCTCGGCATGTCGCCGGCGCAGCGGCTGTTCCGGGTCGAGCTGCCCAACGCCCTGTACGTGATCTTCGCCGGCATCCGCACCGCGCTGGCCATCAACGTGGGTACCGTGCCGCTGGCCTTTTTGATCGGCGCCGGCGGGCTGGGGGAACTGATCTTCACCGGCATCGACCTCTACGACACGGTGATGATGCTGGCCGGGGCCATCCCCACCGCGCTGCTCGCGGTGATCGTGGACGCGCTGGTCGCCGTCGTCGCCTTCCTCGTCGTGCCGCGCGGCGTCAACCCGTCACGAGCCTGAACGGCTCGAACACTGCAAGTCACACAACAAGTGCAAGGAGAAACAAGCCCATGATGCGCACACTGACCGCCACCCTCGCCGGCCTGGCCCTGAGCGCCGGCATCGCTGCCACCGCCCAGGCCGAGGAAATCGTCGTCGGCGGCAAGAACTTCACCGAGCAGCAGATTCTCACCAGCATGACCACCCAGTACCTCGAGGGGCTGGGCTACGACGTCGACAAGCGCGCCGGCATGGGCTCCGCGGTACTCCGCCAGGCCCAGGAAAACGGCCAGATCGACCTCTACTGGGAGTACACCGGTACCTCGCTGATCAACTACAACGACAAGTCCGCCAAGGGCCTCTCCGCCGAGGAGACCTACCAGAAGGTCAAGGAGCTCGACGCCAAGAAGGGGCTGGTGTGGCTCGAGCCGTCGAACGCCAACAACACCTACGCCCTGGCCATGCGCGAGAAGGATGCCGAGAAGCGCGGCATCGCCACCATCTCCGACCTGGCCAAGGCCATCAACGATGGCGAGAAGCTGACCTTCGCCTCCAACGCTGAGTTCTACGCTCGCGAGGACGGCCTGCGCCCGCTGCAGAAGGCCTACGGCTTCCGGTTCGGACGCCCCAACGTCAAGCGCATGGACTCCGGCCTGACCTATCCGGCCCTGCGTGACGGCCAGGTCGACGTCTCGCTGGTCTTCGCCACCGACGGCCGCATCCCGGCCTTCAACTTCCGGGTACTGGAAGACGACAAGAACTTCTTTCCGGCCTACTCGCTGACCCCGGTGGTGCGCAAGGAAACGCTCGAGGCCAACCCCAAGCTCGACGAGCAGATGGCCAGGCTCTCCACCCTGCTCGACGACGACACCATGGCCTCGCTGAACGCCCGCGTCGACGTCAAGAAGCAGAGCATCGAGAACGTCGCCCAGGACTTCCTCGAGACGCACGATCTGCTGTAAAACACGTCCGGCAGCAACCGCATGGCCGCCTCCGGGCGGCCATGCGCCTTTTCGGACACAGGAGATCGCATGCACTATCAGGACACGCTCAAGGTCGGCGCGGCGCAGATCAACACCGAACTCGGCGACGTCGACGCCAACCTGGCCCACCATCACGAGCTCATCGCCCAGGCGCACCGCCAGGGGCTGGAGCTGCTGGTCTTTCCCGAGCTCTCGCTGACCGGCTACGGCCTGGGCCCGCGAGTGCTCGAGGTGGCGTTCCCCCGGGAGGACCCGCGACTCGCCCGCCTCGCCGAGGCCGCCAGCGAGATGCAGGTCATCGTCGGCTTCGTCGAGGAGGCCAGCCCCGGCGAATACTACAACGCCCTGGCGATCCTCCAGCACGGCCGCGTCACCGCGGTGCATCGCAAGCTGAACCTGCCCACCTACGGCGGGCTGGAAGAAGGCAAGTGGTTCGCCCACGGCGAATCGCTGACCCACACCACGATTCGCCCCGGCTGGACCGCCACGCCACTGATCTGCGCCGACCTGTGGAACCCGGCACTGGTCCACGCCGCCCTGCTGGCCCGCCCCACGGTGCTCTGCGCGCCGATCAACTCCGCCTCGGGCATCGTCAGCGAGTCCTTCTCCAACGAGGACAACTGGGTGCTCAACGTGCGCTTCTACGCCATGACCTACGGCACGCCGGTGATCATGGCCAACCGCTACGGTGCGGAAGGCGACAGCCATTTCTGGGGCGGCTCGCGCATCCTGGGGCCCCGCGGCGACCTGCTGGCCGCCGCCGACGCGGGCGAGCAGCTGATCGTCGCCGAGATTTCACGCACCGCCATCGCCCGCGCGCGCTTCGAACTGCCCACGCTGCGCGATGCCGACACGCCGCTGGTCCGTCAACTGATGGACGGCTACCGCTGACCCGCGATTCGGGATACTGCCCACCATGACCACCGCCACGCCGCTCGACTGGATTCACGCCTTCGACCCGGAAACCCTGCCCGACACGCATTACGCCCAGGCCCGGCGCTGCCTGCTGGACCTGCTCGGCGTCGCCGCCGGCGCCACGCGCACGCCGCTGGCCACCCTCGCCGAACGCTTCGTCACCACGCAGCACGGCGGCGAGCGACCGCTGCTGTTCGCCGGGGGGCGGGCCTCGCCGACGGGGGTGGCGCTCCACGGCGGCTGGCTGATCGACGCGCTGGATGCCCACGACGGCCAGGTGCTCACCAAGGGCCATGCCGGGGTCGCCCTGCTGCCAGGCCTGCTGGCCCTGCCCGAGGTGGAATCGCTCAGTGGCAGGGCACTGCTGGGCTGGCTGGCCCTGGGCTACGAGGTGGCCACCCGCGCCGGCATCGCCCTGCACGCCACGGCGGGTGACTACCACACCTCCGGCGCCTGGAACGCCCTGGGGGTCGCCGCGGTGGCCTCGCGCCTGCTGGGGCAGGATCGCGCCACGCTCGGCGAGGCGCTGGGCATCGCCGAGTTCTACGGCCCGCGCAGCCAGATGATGCGCTGCATCGATCACCCCACCATGCTCAAGGATGGCTCCGGCTGGGGGGCGATGACCGGCATCACCGCCGCCCTGCTCGCCGGGGACGGCTTCACCGGGGCGCCGGCGGTGACCCTTCAGGAAGACGATGTCGCGTCATTCTGGAATGACCTCGGCCGGCGCTGGTACCTGTTCGAGCAGTACGTCAAGGCCTACCCGGTGTGTCGCTGGGCGCAACCGGCCGTAGAGGCCGTGCTCGGCCTGGGCACCGTCGAGCCTTCCGCCATCGAGCGCCTCGAGATTCGCACCTTTCACGAGGCGCGGCGGCTGCATACGCCCCATCCGGCCAACACCGAACAGGCCCAGTACAGCCTGCCCTGGTCGGTGGCCTGCGCCGCTTGCTTCGGCACCGTGGATGTACACGGCATCACCGCGGCGCTCGAGTCGCCGCGCGTCCACGACCTGGCGTCGCGGGTACATATCGAGGAATGCGACACCTTCAACGCCCGCTTCCCGGCCGAACGCTGGGCCAGCGCGCGTCTGCATCTGAGCGACGGGCGGGTTCTCGAGAGCGAGCCGTGCGAGGCCCGGGGCAACCCCACCAACCCACTCGACGAGGCGGAACTCACCGCCAAGTTTCATGCACTCGCCGATCCGGTGCTCGGCGAGCGGCGGGCGCGAACTCTTCACGAGACGGTCGCTACGCTGGAATCACGCCCCGCCTCGGACCTGCTGGCCCTGCTGGGCGCGCCCTGACTTTCGATCAGGACGCGCCCAGGGGGTGGGTCAGAGCTGGATACCCAGCAGCTGGGCGCCGTAGCCCCACAGCAGCACGGTGACCCCCAGCAGCGCCTCCAGCACCAGCACCCCGATGCCCAGCGTGGAGCCGGTGACGATGAAGCCTTCCTCGTTGCTGATGTCGAGGAAGGTGGGGATGCCGACGTAGAGCAGGTAGGCGCTGTAGCAGAGCCCGACGATCACGGCGAGCGCGCACAGCCAGACCAGCGGATAGAGAGCCACCACGCCGCCAAGGAACATCGGCGTGGCGACATAGCCGGCGAAGATAATGCAGCGCCGGCGGCTCGGCCGATTGGGATAGCGCCGCGCCAGCCAGTGGATGACCGCCCCCATAAAGCCCACGGCGATGAGTATCGCCAGATAGAAGGCAATCCCCGCGGAAAAGGCATCCAGGTAGTTGAGCTGGATGGTGTGGCCACCGCCGAAGTCCCAGCCCACCTGGGTGGTGCCTATGAACGCGCAGATCACGGGAACCAGCGCCATGATCAGCACATGGTGCCCGTAGAGATGGGTGATGGTCTCGCGTTCGTCGTGAATCTGCCGCCACTCGCGGCTGGGATGGGACAGCAGTCCCCACACATGAGTGAGCATGCCACACCTCCTCGATTGCCATTGAACGCTCCATCGCTGGAGCCTCATATTCAGCGTAGTCGACGCCCCCCCGTCCTTTGCCAGTATAGTCAGCCTTTTGCACCGCAAGAGGGGTGGCAAACGCCCGCTCGACGCCGCCAGCGGGCAGGGAACCCGGGGGGTCATTACAGTACCGGCGAGGCGCCATTCGGGGCCACAAAACGAAACACGGCGCCTTCCGAGGGAAGGCGCCGTGTTCATGTCTCAGCGGCATGCAAACCGCACAGGGGTCAGGCTTTGCCTGAAAAGTCGGCGAGCGAAGGCCAGACAAGGCAAAAATCAGCGAAAAAGCGGAGTTTACGAGTGTAAATGAGCACTTTGAGCTGATTTTTAACGCCGTATGGCCGAGCGCAGACAGTTTTCAGGTAAAGACTAGTCGCGACGGTACGTACCGACCAACCGACTCATGCCGAGAATATGCGGCTCCAGCTTGGCGAGCAGCTCCGGCTGCGTCAGCCCCTCGGGCAGCTCAGTGAGGGTATCCAGCGCCAGCACCCAGAAATAGTACTGGTGCATCCCGTGGCCTTCCGGCGGCATGGGGCCGCCGTAGCCGATGGCGCCGCCATCGTTGACACCCGCGGTACCCAGCGTCGTGCCCTCCTCCAGTGAGGTGACGTCCGCCGGCAGGTTGTAGAGCAGCCAGTGCACATAGCCATAGCTGCCATCCTTGACCAGCGGCGCATCCGGGTCGTGGCAGATCACCGCAAAGCCCTGGGTACCCGCCGGCGCGTCCTTCCAGCTCAGGGCCGGGGACAGATCCTCGCCCTCCGCCGAATGGCGCCTGGGCATCGCCCCGTTCGGCGCAAAGGCGGGGCTTTCGACGTGCATGCTGGACGGTGCAAAGGGCATAGGAGCCTCCCATGGAATGTGGTGAAACGGTTAACCGAGTGACGACATTGCGTCGGCTTGTCTCTGGAAGATGGTGGCAGGAGTGGTGGATTCAACCCGTCGAGCGGACAGTTGGCGAGGATCAGCACTATATGCGGAGGCACCGACCCTTCTATGTATAACGCCAGCCATAAGAGGCGCCCTGACAAGGGCCTCCGGCGGAGGGCCATCGGCCCGGAGCAACCTTAATGGCCTTATTAGATTTTAGGCTGAACACAAGATTGGCCAGCCGAATTTCGTCCGCCATACCTGCTCGCCTAGCTTGAGGATGAACGAACCTGAAACTTCATCGACTATTGAAAGATTCCGCAGTTCCAAATAATGGAATTTCCACGTGAATTGGTGGAGTTGCGGATATCTAGCCAAAGCCAGTCCTGCTGTCCCAGGATCAGCAAACGTATGCTCGCGGGCACGAGCCCTGAGCGATGAAGCTAAACCAGAATAAACATGCTGTAGATTCCAGTAGACGGGCCTCTGCGCTTCGTACCTTGCTGCTCTTTTCGATATGTCGTAATTCTTCACAGGAACTTCGACACCGTCTTTTAAGCGATTATAGGTTTCTTGCCAGAGCGAACACTTGACGAGCACTTCCAGTGGCGCATCGGTAGACAACGAATACCACCCTGGCTCTGTCGGGATATCTGCTTCCACCATCCACTGAGAGCTGGTGAAGTCGACCAAAACTTGCTTGTATGGTCCATCTAGATAATTCAGCAATCGTTCCATATCAAATCTAACGCCAGCAATAAACGGCGCCCTGACAAGGGCGCCCGGTGGAGGCCCATCGGGCCAGAACGAATTTAATCGCCTTGTTAAAGTAGTTCACGGTTTGCCCTGAATTTTAGACCACACTGCTGGCCCAAAAACGAACGCCAATGCAATGGTTACCATTGCGTGTACGATATGGCTCTGCGCGACAATTCCCAGCGCAATTAGAATGACAGCAAGGAACTGACTAACCATGAGCAAGATGACCAACCCACCAAGAGTTGGAAATAGATTTGGGTAGGTTTTATGGAGCCACATTCCTAGGCCGCCAATACCGAACAGAATCACCACCCCGAATAGTACGCTTGGATCACCGCCAACTCCGCCCCGCGCGTATGCATTACCGCTGAAGCCAACGACAAGAAGACCCAAAATGTTCGCCAAGTACATACTCAACGCCCCTGAGACTTTAACAGGTATTAGATAGCACGCTCGCTTTACCAATTGAATGAGCAGGCGCGTTCAACAATCTTATCTAGCCAACCTTCTTGCTCATAAGTTTTTGATTTTAAGAAACACTAAGAAAAGTTCGGCGCGTTATGCAGAATTCGCGTGCCTGCTGCTTTTGTCGGCTCAGTCACCTTGAACCAACACGATCCCCTGCCCCACTACCGCTTCCCCACGCTACCGCCAGGCGAAGCACTGAGCACTCCACCGTCTGTGTCATCAGGTTGTATCGGCAATCTCTAAACAGACTTAACCTATCGCGAATCAGCGCCGAGTGACATGGCGTTACACGAAAGACGTACACACAAGAACGCCCGCGCCGTCTGGCGGCGCGGGCGTGGGCTCAGCCGGTGGTGGGGCTTACGAGGGGAAGTTGAACTGGGCGCTTTCCTGGGCGCTGCGCCTGGGCCAGCGTTGGGAGATGGCCTTGCGGCGGGTGTAGAAGCGCACGGCGTCGGGGCCGTAGGCGTGCAGGTCGCCGAACAGCGAGTCCTTCCAGCCGCCGAAGCTATGGAAGGCGACCGGTACCGGCAGCGGCACGTTGATGCCGACCATGCCGACCTCGATGGCATCGGCGAAGCGGCGTCCGGCCTCGCCGTCGCGGGTGAACACGCAGGTGCCATTGCCGTACTGGTGGGCGTTGATCAGGGCGATGGCGTCCTCGAAGGTCTCGACACGCACCACGCACAGTACCGGGCCGAAGATCTCGTCGCGGTAGATGCTCATGTCCGTCGTGACGCGATCGAACAGCGTGGCGCCGAGGAAGTAGCCCGGCGAGCCTTCCACCAGCGGATGCTCGCGGCCGTCGACCACCAGCTCGGCACCAGCGGCGGCGCCCTGCTCGATGTAGCCGGCGACCTTGTCGCGCTGGCCGGCGTTGATCAGCGCGCCCATGTCGAGGCCCTTCTCGGTGCCCGCGCCGATCTTCAGTTGGCGAGCCTGAGGCGCCAGGCGCTCGATCAGGGCGTCGGCGGTGGCGTCACCCACGCACACCGCCACGGAGATCGCCATGCAGCGCTCGCCGGCACTGCCGAACGCCGCACCGATCAGCGTGTTGGCGGCGTTGTCCAGATCGGCGTCGGGCAGGACCACGGCGTGGTTCTTGGCGCCGCCGAGGGCCTGCACGCGTTTGCCCTGCCGAGTGCCGCCCTCGTAGATCCTGCGCGCCACCGGGGTGGAGCCGACGAACGACAGCGCCCGCACCTCGGGCGCCTCGATCAGCGCCTCGACGGCCTCGCGGTTGCCGTGGACCACGCTGAACAGCCCGCGGGGCAGCCCGGCCTCGTCGAGCAGCTCGGCCATCTTCACGGCAGCCGAGGGCACCTGTTCGGAGGGCTTGAGGATGAAGGCGTTGCCGCAGGCCAGCGCCATCGGGTACATCCACAGCGGCACCATGGCCGGGAAATTGAACGGCGTGATGCCGGCGACGACACCCAGCGGCTGGTGGTTGGACCAGGTGTCGATGGCCGGCCCGGCGTTGTGGGAATACTCGCCCTTGAGCAGCTCCGGCACGCCGCAGGCGTACTCGACGTTCTCGATGCCGCGCTTGAGTTCGCCCATGGCGTCCTCGAGCACCTTGCCGTGCTCCTCGCTGATCAGCGCGCAGATCTCGTCGGCGTCGCGCTCGAGCAGGGTCTTGAAGCGATACATCACCTGGGCGCGCTTGGCCGGCGGCAGGTCACGCCAGGCGGGCTGGGCCTCGCGGGCGGCGTCGATGGCGCGCTGCACGGTGGCGGTGTCGGCCATCGCCAGGCGGCGTACCGGCTCGGCGGTGGCCGGGTTGATCACGTCGATGGTGCGCTCGCCCGCCAGGCGCTCGCCGGCGATCCAGTGGTATACGTCTGTCATAGCGTCTCTTTTCTCGCGAATATGGTCGTCAGTCAGGGGTAGGGGCCTGGAACACCTTTCATAACCGGAGAACGGGATGGGCTTTCCCGGGGGCAAGCCTTCGCGAGGGCGCTGTAAACCCTTCCATGGGCGCTACCTTTGCCATCTGACCGCCATGGATGGCGGGAATGCCGGAATGGAAAGGAACACTTTCCGGCCATGGCAAAGGACCCTCGCTTCGCCTTGCCCCCGGCGCCCATCGTTCATTCCGAGCGTTTGGAAAGAATCTCTTAAAGCTCTCTTCCAAGCAGGGCCTCATCGAACGGATAGCGCGAAAGCTTCTCGATGCCGGTCTCGGTGACCAGCACTTCCTCCTCGAGCTTGACCCCGTCGGCGGCGCCGACTTCGCCGATGTAGCTCTCCACCGAGACGACCATGCCCGGCTCGAGGATGCCGTCCTTGGAGAAGCGGTCGAAGTCCATGTGGTGGGCGACCAGCGGTGTCTCGCCGTGCATGCCCACGCCGTGGATGATCGACGGGTAGCGGCGGTCGAGGAAGCGCTCGGGAATCTTCCAGGCGCGCTCGGCGATCTCGCGGTAGCTCATGCCCGGCTTGAGGATCGCCATGTTGTGGTGGACCTGCTCGTAGGCCATCCGGTAGAGGCTCTGCTGGTAGCCGGTGGGCCGGCCGGGGCCGACGTGGAAGGTGCGCGAGAAGTCGGAATAGTAGCCGTGGCAGCCGATGGTATCGGTATCCAGCGCCACCAGCTCCCCGGCACGGATCACCCGGCTGCTGGCCTCGTTGAACCAGGGGTTGGTGCGCGGCCCGGACGACAGCAGGCGCGTCTCGATGAACTCGCCGCCCTGCTCGATCACGTTGCCGTAGAGGATCGCGAACAGCTGGTTCTCGGTGATACCCGGCTTGATCGCCGCTTCCACCTCGGCCACGGCGGCCTCGCTGCCGGCCATCGACTGGGCCAGGCAGGCGACCTCCTCGGGGGTCTTGATGCGCCGGCAGTGCAGGGTGTCCTGCATGCAGTCGAACACCTCGAGCCCCTGCGCCTCCAGCGAGCGGGCCAGGTTCAGCGCGCAACGGTCCAGGCCGACCTTCCTGTTGCCCTTGCCGTGTTCCTCGATCAGCTCGGCGATCTCGACGCCGAACGGGTCGGCGGAGAGGTTGTCGCGCTGGTTGACCGCCGACCACACCACCTTGGAGGTGCGCGACTCGTCGATGGTCTCGAGCCAGGTCGAGACGTGGGCGCTGCCGGGGTATTCGAAGAGGATCACCGGCCCTTCCAGCGGCACGTAGATGTAGCGCGTGGAGTTGCGCAGGAAGTAGCCGAACATGTTGCGCGAGCCGGTGGCGTAGCGCTGGTTGTAGGGATCGAACAGCACCACGGCGGCATAGCCCTGCTCGGCCATCATGGCGCGCAGGCGCTCGAGACGGCCGGCCCGCAGCTGCTTGGGGTCGAAGGCGGTGGGGATGCTGTCGCCGTTGGCCATCGGCGCGGAGGGAATGACCGGAATCTGATCCGGTTCGCTGTCGGTCAGACGATCGGATTCGATGGAATTCATGAAAGAGTCCTTGCTGGGCCCGGCGTCACGCGACGCCGGGCCATGACGTGACGGAAATTCAGTCGGCGAGGCTGTCGCTGCGCCGGGTACGGCCTTCACTGAGCATGCGCTCGTGAACCGGCGCCATGCGCCCGAAGATGCGCTGGGCGCGTTCCGGCTGGCCGATGAAGCCCGGTTCCTTGGCGTAGGCGAAGATCACCGTGTGCCGCTCGCGCTCGCCTTCCACCGGGGTCACCCGGTGCAGCGAATAGCGGCCGAAGAAGATCTGCAGGTCGCCCGGTTTCAGGTCGAGCGATTTCAGGCGGCTGCGGTCGCCGTCCAGCACGTCCTGCACGCCCTCGAAGTTCTCGCCCTCGGGGCTGCGGATGCCGGGCGCGTATTCGAAGCGGCCGCCGCCTTCCGACTGGCGGGTCATCATGGTGACGATGAACTCGTTGGTGTCGTAGTGCCAAGGATGCTGGCAGCCCTCACGCAGCACGTTGACCACCAGGTCGGCGAGCGGGTCGGCGTACTGGTGAATCTCGTCGACGCCGACCACGGTGGCGATGAAGCGCTGGAAGTCCGGATGACGGTAGATCTGACGGATGATCGTCGAGTCATCGATGCGATCGCCGGCGACGAAGCCGTTGGTACGGTCGTCGAAGCGGTTGCGCGGATGCGAATCCGGCAGGCTCGGATCACCCGACGAGTTGTAGGGATTGGTCTCGTTCTGGTTGTAGTGCGCCTCGGGGGACAGGCGCTCCGTCTCGCGCTCGAGACGCGCCAGCGCCTCTTCCGGCACGAACCGCTCGAGAACGACGCAGCCGTCCTCGGCAAGCTGCCGACGGCAGGCATCGATCAGCGCCTGGCCGGTTTCGCCCGACAGCTGGGTGATGGGGTAACGCTGAAGATCGACGATGCCCTGCAGGGCCGACGTGGTGTCCCCGGGTTCGGCGGCGTTGGCGTGCATGCGGTAAGCTCCTCTGGCTTTCGATAACGCCTGGACAGGCTAGAGCCGCCGACTCCATAATAAAAATGAATGATTAAGATAAGATTGATTTTGGAGCCTTATAGACCATGGATACCGACTTGCTGCGAGCCTTCGTGACTGTGGCGGAATGCGAGGGGTTCAGCGCGGCAGGAAAGATCCTCTGCCGCACCCAGTCGGCGGTGAGTCTGCAGATCAAGCGCCTGGAGGACCGGATGGGCGAGAGCCTGTTCGAACGGACCAGCCGCAGCGTGCTGCTGACCCCGGCCGGCGGGCGATTGCTGCCCTATGCGCGGCAGATCCTCAAGCTGCAGGATGAAGCCAAGCGCGCTATGGGGGCCGACCAGCAAGGCGAGACGATCCGGCTGGGAATTTCCGAAGAGCAGGCCGGTGCCTATCTGCCCGAGTTGCTGCCGACCTTTGCGGAACCCGGCGAGTATACCCGATGGCACCGCCCCGGATCGCTGGATGAGACGAATCGAGAGCGCTAGGCTCCAGAATACCGACAGGAGAATCCCCATGCGTCACGACATCCGCTGCAAGCGTATCTATGCCGAGGCCGACGACGACGACGGTGCTCGGGTGCTGGTCGATCGCCTGTGGCCCCGCGGCAAGCGCCGCGACGCCCTGGCACTGACCCAGTGGTACCGGGAGGCGTCGCCCTCTTCGGCACTGCGCCGCCAGAAGCATCGCGACGAGATCGACGACGACACCTTCGCCGACCGCTATCGCGACGAAATCGAGCGCGACCCGGACTGCCTGCTGCCGCTGATGCGCCTGGCCCGCCAGGGTCGCCTGACACTGCTGAGCGCGGCACGGGATCTGGAACACTCCCACGTGCCGGTGCTGCGCCAGGCGGTGCTGGATGCTCTGGACGCCGAGGATCGCGACTGCGAGGACCTGCCGGCGTCAGCGCCCTGCTACGCCACCTACAACGCACAGTACGACTGACACCATCTCACCCAAAAAGCGACGGCGCCTGACCCGACGCCGTCGTCATTTCACCTCATGGGGTATCGGGGCTCAGCCGATGCGTTCGAACACCGTGGCCACGCCCTGCCCCATGCCGATGCACATGGTCGCCAGGCCCAGCGTGGTGTCCTGCTGGCGCATCACGTTGAGCAGCGTGGTGCAGATACGCGCCCCGGAGCAGCCCAGCGGATGGCCGAGCGCGATGGCCCCGCCATGCAGGTTGACGGCGTCATCGAGACGGTCGATCAGCTTGAGATCCTTGAGCACCGGCAGCGACTGGGCCGCGAACGCCTCGTTGAGCTCGACGGTCTGGATGTCATCGATCGTCAGGCCCGCCGCCTGAAGCGCCTTGTGGGTGGCCGGCACGGGACCGTAGCCCATGATCGAGGCATCGCAGCCCGCCACGCCGGTGGAACGCACGCGCGCCAGCGGCTCGACGCCCAGCGCCCGTGCCCGCTCGTAGCTCATCACTGCCAGCGCCGAGGCGCCCACCGACAGCGCCGAGGACGTACCGGCGGTCACCGTGCCGTTGCGCGGGTCGAACGCCGGCTTGAGCTTGGCCATGTCGTCCAAGTTGGCGTCGGCGCGCACCACCTCGTCGTGCTGTACCCGGCAGCGTCGCCCCTGGGCATCGTGGCCCTCGACGCCGATGATCTCGTTGTCGAAGTAGCCCTTCTCGTTGGCGAGCAGCGCCCGCTGATGGGAGCGTACCCCGAAGCGATCCTGCTCCTCCCGGGTGATGCCGTGCATCTTGCCCAGCAGCTCGGCGGTCAGGCCCATCATCATCGCTGCCTTGGCGACATGCCGGCTGGCACCGGGGTTGATGTCGACCCCGTGCATCATCGACACGTGCTCCATGTGCTCGACGCCGCCGATGACGTAGAAATCGCCCATGCCCGCCCGAATGTTGGCGGCGGCGATATGCAGGGCGCTCATCGAGGAGCCGCAGAGGCGGTTGATGGTCTGACCCGGCACCGTGCGCGGCATGTCGGTAAGAATCGCCGCGTTGCGGGCGATGTTGTAGCCCTGTTCCAGGGTCTGGTTGACGCAGCCCCAGATCACGTCGTCCACGGCGGCCGGATCGAGCCGGTCGTTGCGGTCGAACAGGGCCTGCATCACCTCGGCGGACAGCGTCTCCGCCCGGACGTGGCGAAAGGCGCCGTGCTTGGCCTTGGCCATGGCGGTGCGAACGGCATCGACCACCACGATATCGCGAGGGTTCAAGGACATGATGACAACTCTCCTGAAAGTGGTGGTTCAGCGTGCGGCGGATTCGCCGGTGGCCGGATAGAAACGCTCGCCGTTGGCGGCCATCTCGCGCAGCCGCTCGGTGGGGCGATACAGCGGACCGTGCTCCTCGGCGAGACGATCGGCCAGCGCCACGAAGGCCTCCAGGCCCATGGCGTCGATGTAGCGCAGCGCCCCGCCACGGAACGGCGGGAAACCGATGCCGTAGATCAGCGCCGTATCGGCCTCGGCCGGCGTGCCGACGATGCCGTCCTCCAGACAGCGCACCGTCTCCAGGCACAGCGGCACCATCAGGTGCGCGATGACGGCCTCGTCATCCAGCTCGCGGGTGGCCTGCGCGCTCTCGGCGACCAAGGAGCGCGCCTCGTCGTCGCGGACCTTGCGCGGCTTGCCCTTGCGATCTTCCTCGTAGCGATAGAAACCCCGCGAATTCTTCTGGCCGAGGCGACCGTCGTCGACCAGCCGCGCGACGACGGACTCGTCCTGCTGGGCCATGCGGTCGGGGAAGCCGTCGGCAAGCACGTCAGCGGCGTGCCGCGCGGTATCGAGCCCCACCACGTCGAGCAGATAGGCCGGGCCCATCGGCCAGCCGAAGCCTTCCATCACCTTGTCGACGCGCTCATAGTCGGCGCCCTGCTGCAGAAGACGCTCAAAGCCCCCGAAGTAGGGGAACAGCACCCGGTTGACCAGAAAGCCCGGGCAATCGTTGACCACGATCGGCGTCTTGCCCATGCGCCGGGCATAGGCCACCGTGGCGGCGACCGCTTCGTCACCGGTATGTTCGCCGCGGATCACCTCGACCAGCGGCATGCGGTGCACCGGGTTGAAGAAGTGCATGCCGCAGAATTTCTCGGGCCGCTTCAGGGCCTTCGCCAGGCGCGAGATGGAAATGGTGGAGGTGTTGCTGGCCAGGATCGTGTCCTCGCCGACCGCCGCCTCGACCTCGGCGAGCACGGCCGTCTTCACGTCGGGGTTCTCGACCACCGCCTCGACCACCAGGTCCACCGTGCCGAAATCGCCGTAGGAGAGCGTCGGCCGGATGCCGGTGAGGCGTTCCGCCATGGTCGCCGTGTTCAGCTTGCCGCGCTCGACCTGCTTGACGAACAGCTTGCGGGCTTCCTTGAGCCCCAGCTGAATCGCCTCCTCGCGGATGTCCTTCATCAGGATCGGCACGCCCTTCGACGCGCTCTGGTAGGCGATGCCGCCCCCCATGATCCCCGCGCCCAGCACCGCGGTGTGGTTCAGTTCGGGTGCCTGCTTCTCATAGGCGCCGGCCTTCTTCTTGACCTGCTGATCGTTGAGGAACAGCCCTACAAGGTTGTAGCAGACATCGGTCAGTGCCAGCTTGGCGAAGGCCTTGGCCTCGATGGCCTGGGCGCGCTCCCGGGACTCGCCGGCCCCCTTCTGGACCACCTTGACGGCCTCGACCGGCGCCGGATAGTGCCGTCCGGCCTTGCCGGCCACATAGCCCTTGGCCGTCTCGAAGGCCATCATCTGCTCGACGCCGTTGAGCCCGAGCGGGCCGGTCTTCATCGCCCGCCGTGCCTGGTGGTCGAGTTCGCCGCGATTGGCACGCTGCAGGATATCGCGGGCGGCTTCCAGCAACTCCTCGGCAGGCAGCACGGCATCCACCGCGCCGATGCGCAGCGCCTCGGCAGCCTTGTTCTGGGTGCCGCCGGCGATCCACTCGATGGCATTGTCGGCGCCCACCAGACGCGGCAGCCGCACGCAGCCGCCCCAGCCCGGCAGGATACCCAGCCGGGTCTCGGGCAGGCCGACCTCGGCCTTCTCCGCCATGACCCGGAAATCGGTGGTCAGGGTGACCTCGAAGCCACCGCCGAGCGCCAGGCCGTTGATCGCCGAGACGGTCGGAAACGGCAGGTCTTCCAGCCGGTTGAACAGCGCATGCACGGTCTGGTTCATCTCGACCAGATAGTCCTCGCCCTTGGCGAACAGGGCGTGAAACTCGGTGATGTCGGCGCCGACGATGAAGGCCGACTTGGCGCTGGCCAGGATCAACCCGGTCAGGTTCGGCGCCGCCTCGATGGCACCAACGGCGTCCTGCAGCTCGCCGATCACCCGGCTGGAAAGGGTGTTGACCGACTCGCCCTCCCGATCGAACGTCAGGGTGGCGATGCCGTCGCCATCCGTCGTCACCGATAACGCACTGCCTTGATAAAGCATGGACCGATCTCCGCGGTTGGAAGGAAATGCATTCATACAAGCGT
Organism: Modicisalibacter sp.; assembly: GCF_055145905.1. Classification (NCBI taxonomy): domain Bacteria; kingdom Pseudomonadati; phylum Pseudomonadota; class Gammaproteobacteria; order Oceanospirillales; family Halomonadaceae; genus Modicisalibacter; species Modicisalibacter sp. The sequence goes on from NZ_JBSREH010000002.1 coordinate 182,930, forward strand.
TTGAATACGTCCTAGCTTGGAGTACCCGCCACCACCCCGTCAAGCCTCGGCCGTGATGACGGCGCGAGCGTCGCCATCGGGCGACTCCCGACGCCTGGCCACACCTGCTAGGATGCGCGCCTCATGCATGATGACCCGAACACGCCGACCCCGCCATGAACCCAGCCGCGCCCTCACGTCTACTGCGCCTGCATCAGTTCACCGAACAGGCGGTGCGTCATCTGCGTCCCTATGCCTGGCTCTGGCCGCCCATCGCCTTTCTGATCGGCGCGCTGAGTTTCTTTCTGGTCGATCGGCAGCAGTCCCTGGGGGCCTTCCTGGCGCTGGGACTGCTGCTGGCCTGGGTGCTGCTGCTGTCGGAAAGCCTCATTGGCCGGCTGCTGGCACGCCGAGGCTACCCGACCCTGCCCCGCGGCGTGACCACCTTCATCGCGCAGATGATTCATCAGGAGACGCTGTTCTTCACCCTGCCCTTCCTGCTGGCCACCACGGTGTGGCGCAGCGGTCAGGCCCTGTTCACCCTCGCTATGGTCGGCTGCGGGGTGCTGTCGATCCTCGACCCGCTCTACTTTCGTCTCGCTGAGCGCCACCGCTGGCTGTATTTCGCCTTTCACGCCCTGTGTGTCTTTCTGGTGATCCTGGTGACGCTGCCCATCATGCTGCATCTGACCACCGGGGAAACGCTGCTGCTCGCCGTGCTGGCCACCATGGTGTTCAGCCTGCCGAGTCTGGTGCACCTGCTGCAGCCGCGCGGCCTGCTGCGCTGGCTGGCGATGCTGGGGCTGGCCATGCTGCTGGGCGCCGGCGCCTGGGCCGGACGTGCCTGGATCCCGCCGGCGACCCTGTGGATCACCGGCAGCGCCCTGTCTCCCGGCTTCGATGCCGGGCAGCGCCGCCCCGTGGAGTCCATGGCGCTGACCGAAGCCAACCTGCAGCAACGCGGGCTTTACGCCTACACCGCCATTCGCGCCCCGCGCGGGCTCCGCGAGAAGGTCTACCATGTCTGGCGTCATGAGGGAGAGGTCATCGACCGCATCCCGCTGATCATTCACGGCGGCCGTGACGGGGGGTATCGCGCCTGGACCCACAAGCAGCACTTTCCCGAGGCGTCCGCCGGCCACTGGCGGATCGACGTGATGACCGCCACCGGGCAGCGCCTGGGGGTCATTCGCTTCTCGGTCGCCGAGGAGGCACGCCGGGCCGACCGGGCCGACGGCCGTATCCGCTCCCCGGCAGGCGTGCCGGGGCTCGACCTGCGCCAGCTGATTCCCGGCGCGGACTGACACTGAATCGCTCCGGGGGGGTTGCATTACCCGGCAGTACCCGGAAAATCAAGCATGAAATTAGCCTGCGAAACGACAACTCCAATGCCTGAAACTATCGGATTCAAGCTCACACGCCTGCCGCGCCTCTGGCGCGCCATTCTCGACGAACGGCTGGCGCCGCTGGATTTGACCCAGACGCGCTGGGTGACGCTCTACCATCTCTGGCAGATGGGTGACGGCCAGCCGCAGTGCGACCTGGCCCGGACCATCGGCGTCGAGGCGCCCTCGCTGGTGCGCACGCTGGACCAGCTATCCGACCAGGGCCTGATCGAACGCCGCCCCTGCCCCAATGATCGTCGTACCAAGCGAGTCTTCCTCACGCCCCAGGCGACGCCGTTGCTGGAGCAGATCGATGCCATCGTCAGCCAGGCGCGCACCGAGATGCTCGCCGGCATCAGCGAGGACGAACTGGCGCTGCTGGATGACCTGCTGACCCGCATCGAGAAGAACGGCCTGCGCCTGCAGACACGCAAGCCGAGCAGCGACGACTGCTGAGACCCGCGACGGCCGTTTCAGGCGACCGCCGTCCTAGCGCGGCGCGTCGGGCGGCCCCCGACGCGCCTCGTCGCCGGCCAGCGCATCGCGCAGCGTCGCCACGGGCGACGCCAGTGTGTCGAACGTCTGCGCCCCCTGTGACTCCCGCCACCACAGCCACAGAAAGTCCCGGGTCGACTCCAGCACCAGGGCGTCCCCCGGCAGTTGCGCCAATGTCTCGTCGAACGCCCGCCCCTGCTGCGCCGAGAATGGCCGCAACGGCTCGATCCGCCAGCGCCAGCCCTCGCCGCACGGCTTGAGCGCCTCGCTGGCATGAGAGTCGCGCACGGCGACGAAGCGCGGCCCGGGTCGCGTCTGCGGGTAGCGCCAGCGATAGGCGACCAGACCGCCCTCCGGCGCATGCAGCGGCGGCTTGCCGAAATGCACCGATACCCCCGCCGCGCGCGCCGCCTCGCGCAACCCGACGAGCCGCCGGTCGCGTGGCGAGGGGCGCAGCCACACCACCGGCGACAGCATCGCCAGCAGCGTCAGCCCCAGGACCAGCCAGAAGGTCATCGAAATCTCCTAAAACGTTGATATGGGTCGTTGTGAAGCGAAAAATGACGCCGTACAGTGAATCCACGACTTGTCGACTAGGGGGGCTTTCCCATGAGCAATGAATACCATCACGTCCTGGTGGCGGTGGATCTCACCAAGGATTCCCACAGGGTTCTCGAGCGCGCCATTCCCATCGCGCGCCGCAACAACGCCAAGCTGTCGGTGATTCACACGCTCGAGCCGCTGGGCTTCGCCTACGGCGGCGACATCCCCATGGACCTGACCAGCATCCAGGATCAGCTCGATGAACACGCCAAGAGCCGCCTGGCCGAGATTGCCGATCCTCACGATGTACCCCGCGAGGATCAGCATGTGGTGGTGGGCATGCCGGACACCGAAATCCATCGCTTCTCCAAGGAGAACGAGGTAGATCTGATCGTGGTCGGCTCCCACGGCCGTCACGGCTTCGCGCTGCTGCTGGGCTCCACTTCCACCGGCGTTCTGCACGGCGCCGAGTGCGATGTGCTGGCCGTGCGCGTCGGCAAGGAAGGCGAGGATACCGAAGAGTGATCCTCGGGCCCCGGCGACAGCCGCCGGGGCCGCCGCCTCAGGATTCGCCGTCGGCCATCGCCTCGAGTTCCATCCAGCGTTCCATCGCCGCATCGAGCTCCGCCTGCTTGGCGGTCATCGCCTCCAGCGTCGCGGTCACCGCGGTCGCCTCCTGCTGATAGAACCCCGGGTCCCCCACCTTGGCTTCGAAGTCGGCAATGTCCGCTTCCAACGCCTCGATGGTGGCCGGCAGCGCATCCAGCTCCCGTTGCAGCTTGTAGGACAGCTTGGCCGGGCGCCTTGCGGGGCGAGCGGGCGTCTCGGGTGCAGCGGCTTCGGTGGAAGGTACCGCCGCACTGGCGGGCTCGGCCGTACGCCGGGCGGTATCGAAGACCCAGGGTGCCGGCGGCAACTTGCCGCCCTGGCGGATCCAGTCACTGTAGCCGCCGACATAGGCCTTGACCCTGCCGTCGCCCTCAAAGGCCAGCACGTCGGTCACCACGTTGTCCATGAATTCCCGGTCGTGGGAGACCAGCAGCAGCGTGCCCGGGAAGTCCAGCAGCAGTTCCTCGAGCAGTTCCAGCGTCTCGACATCAAGATCGTTGGTCGGCTCGTCGAGCACCAGCACGTTGGCCGGCTGGGTGAACAGCTTGGCCAGCAGCAGCCGGTTGGACTCGCCGCCCGACAGCGCCTTGACCGGCTGGCGGGCGCGCTCGGGGGTGAACAGGAAATCCTGCAGGTAGCTGATGACGTGGCGATCCTTGCCGCCGATCGTCACCCGATCACGCCCCTGGGCGACGTTGTCGTAGACGCTCTTCTCGAGTTCCAGGCCGGCACGCAGCTGATCGAAGTAGGCCACCTGCAGATTGGTGCCCAGGCGCACCCGACCTTCGGTGGGCTCGAGCTCACCGAGCAGAATCTTGAGCAGCGTGGTCTTGCCCGCCCCGTTGCGCCCGATCAGCCCGACCCGGTCGCCGCGCTGAATCTCCAGATTCAGATCACGGATGATCCAGTCGTCACCGTAGCGCTGGCTGACGCCGGTCAGCTCGACGACCCGCTTGCCGCTGCGCTCGCCGGTATCGACGCGGATCGTCGCCCGCCCCTGGCGCTCGCGCCGCTCGGCCCGGTCCCGGCGCATCTGCTCGAGCGCACGCACACGCCCCTCGTTGCGGGTCCGGCGGGCCTTGATGCCCTGACGAATCCAGGCTTCCTCCTGGGCCAGCTTCTTGTCGAACTCGGCGTTCTCGCGCGCCTCGACCTCCAGCTCGTGGGTCTTCTGCGCCTGATAGCGCGCGTAGTCGCCCGGATAGCGCCCCAGCCGCCCGCGATCGAGCTCCAGAATGTTGGTGGCCAGGCGCGACAGGAAGGCCCGGTCGTGGGTGATGAACAGCACGGCGCCGGGGAAGGCGGCCAGCTGTTCCTCGAGCCAGGTGATGGTATCCAGATCGAGATGGTTGGTGGGCTCGTCGAGCAGCAGCAGATCGGGCTCGGCGACCAGCGCCCGGGCCAGCGCCACACGCCGCCGCCAGCCGCCCGACAGCTCGGACATGGGCGCATCCTCGGGCAGGCCCAGGCGCGTCAGCACGGTGTCGATGCGCTGATGAAACGACCAGCCGTCGATCGACTCGAGCTCGGTCTGCAGCTGCGCCAGCCGTGCCATGTCCGGGTCGGCCGACTGCACCAGGTGATGGTACTCGGCCAGCAGCGCCCCGGCCCGGGGCAACCCCTGGGCCACCACATCGAAGATCGTCTCGCCGCTGGCCGCGGGCAGGTCCTGGGCCAGCACGCCGACGCGCAGCCCGGGAGCTCGCCAGACCTGGCCGTCATCGGGAAGAATCTCGCCACTGATCAGCTTGAGCAGGGTCGACTTGCCGGTGCCGTTGCGGCCGACCAGCGCCAGACGCTCGCCCTTTTCCAGGACCAGGTCGGCACCGTCGAGCAGCACATGCGGCCCGTAGGCCAGATGCAACTGTTCCAGACGTAGCAGTGTCACGCACTACCTCACTTCGGGGGATGTCAGAAACGCCCAGTGTAACGCACCCGGTCAGCGCTGTGGCGGGACCGGTCATCGCGTTACAATGCGCGCCACCATGATTCAAGGAGCGGCGCATGTCTGATTCGCCCGATATCCGCGACGATTCTCCCCTGCCGGAAGCGCTGCGCTTCCGGGCACCGGCCCCGCTGGTGGACATCGGCGCCAACCTCACCCACGACAGCTTCGATCGCGACGGCGAGGCAGTGATCGAGCGCGCCCGGGCGGCCGGTGTCGAGACGCTGATCGTCACCGGCACCGACCTGCGTCACGCCCGCCAGGCGATCGAACTCGCGGAACGCCACTCCGGGCTGTATGCCACCGCCGGCATTCACCCGCATGAAGCCAGCCAGTGGAACGCCGAACTGGCCGCGGCCTTTGCCGAACTCCATCGCCATCCGGCAGTGGTCGCCGTCGGCGAATGCGGCCTCGACTTCAACCGTAACTTCTCGACACCCGCCGAGCAGGAGCGGGCCTTCGAGGCGCAGCTCACGCTGGCCGCCGAGAACGGGCTGCCGCTGTTTCTTCACGAACGCGACGCCGGCCGGCGCATGCTCGAGATGCTCACGGCCTGGCGCGACGATATCCGCGATGCGGTGGTGCACTGCTTCACCGGCGAGCGTGACGTGCTGCATGGCTATCTGGATCTCGACCTGCACGTGGGGCTGACCGGCTGGCTGTGCGACGAGCGGCGCGGCCATCACCTGCGCGAGCTGCTCGCCGACATCCCGCTGAACCGGCTGATGGTCGAGACCGACTGCCCCTATCTGCTGCCGCGCAACCTGCCCGCCAAGCCGCGGGCGCGCCGCCATGAACCGGCGCTGCTGCCGTGGATCGTCGCGGAGATCGCCCACTGGCGCGGCGACGCGGCGCTGACGGTCGCCCGCAAGACCACCGCCACCGCCCGCCGTTTCTTTCAGCTCGAGGAGACCGCCCGATGAGCGACTTTCCCGGCTTCATCGCCGTCGAGACCGGCGAGGAAGACGCCCTGCCGCTGGCCATCGCCTGGGCACTGCCCGACGGCCAGATCAAGCACACCCTGATTCAGCCCGACGACGACTGGCTCGGCGAGGAGCTGGCCGCGCTCGGCGACTACAGCCTGGACGAGCTGCGCACCTTCGGCGTCAGCCCGCTCGATGTGCTCAAGGAACTCGAGGGTGATCACTTCAGCACCACGCTCTACACCACGGGCATCAGCGACGACGAGGCGGCACTGTCACGGATTTTCGACACCTTCGGCGTCGATCCCTTCGTGGAGCTGGCGCCGGTGGCGAGTCTCTACCCCGACCTGCAACCGGGCGAATGGGAGCGGGCGCGCAATGACCTGTTCGGTGAACTCGGCCTCGAGCCGCTGCGCGCCGACCATGAGGTGCAGGTCATGCTCTACCTGCATCAGCGTCTGATCGACAGCGTCTAGGGTTTGTCCGAAAAGTCGGCGAGCGAAGATCAGGCAAGGCGAAAATCAGCGAAAAAGCGGAGTTTACGGGGTGTAAATGAGCATTTTTGAGCTGATTTTCAACGCCGCATGACCGAGCGCAGCCAGTTTTCAGGCAAAGCCTAGTGAGCGGCGGCGGGGCTACCACCAATGATGCGGATAGCGGCGGTGCCGTGCCAGATTGTTGACCAGCACGGCGACGCCCAGCATCAGCAGACAGCCCGCACCGACGGGCACGAAGGCGTACTGCCAGGTCAGGGCATGCAGCGCGTCGGAGCCGATCACCGCGATCAGCGCCGTGGCCCCGCCGGGCGGATGCAGGGTATGGGTGAGCTGCATCACCAGGATCGCGGTGGACACCGCCACCGCGCCGGCCAGCCAGGTGTCGCCCAGCCACTGCCAGCAGGCAACGCCGATCAACGCGGAGAGGACATTGCCGCCCAGCACGTTGCGCGGCTGGGCCAGCGGGCTCTCGGGGGCGGCATAGAGCAGGACCGAGGTGGCACCGAACGAGCCGATCATCAGCAGCGGCTGCACCGAGAACGACTGCTCGCTGATCGCCCCCACCCCCGCCATGCCCAGGAAGGCGCCCAGCCAGGACCACAGCGCATCGCGCCATGGCGGACGCGGCCTGACGGCCGGCGCGCCCCGCATCTTTCCCAGGTAGTATCGAACCATGCGGCTTTCGCTCCCTCGACGTGACAAAGCGCGCTATCTTGCCAAGCTGGGGCCATGGCCGGGAAATACCGTTCGGTCATGGTGTTAGACCATCGACTTGCCTCGCATTCGCCTCATGCCGGCACGCCGCCGAGCACCTCACGACCGGCGGTAACGGCCGCCGCCACATCGGCGCCCTGTCCGTAACGGGCGTCCAGCGCCGCCCGAAAGCTCGCCGCGCGCCGCGGCAGTCCCTGCGCCTCGTAGCGGGCCGCGCGTGCCTCGACCCGCTCCCGGAAGGCCTCGCGGTCCACCACCACGTCACCGAGGTTGTCGACGCTGACGTGAAAGCGACGACGGCAGGCCCGGGTAAACAGCAGCTCGAGCGCCTGGGGCGCCACCTCCACGGTTTCGAAGGCCGCCTGCTGGCGAGCGTCGCGGCCGTCGGGCAGGTACCAGTAACCGTAGTCCTCCAGGCGACGGCGACGCTCGCCGGCGATACACCAGTGGCTGACCTCGTGGAGGGCGCTGGCAAAGAAGCCCCGGGCGAAGATCACCCGATGCCAGGCGCACTCGGCATCGGCGGGCAGGTAGAGGGGCTCGTCGCCGCCACGGATCAGCCGGGTCCGGCAGGTATCGGCGAACAGACCATCGAACAGGGCGATAAGGTCCGCGACGCCATGGGGATGCAGGGGTTGGTCGCTCATGGCGGCGCATTATACGGCGCCCCGCGCGGTGCGAAAATGCGCATCGCACAGGCAGACATCCCGGCGCCGGTTGCCTAGACTGGCGGCTCTTTCCTTTCCGCTGAGAGACAGGCTCGACATGGCGTATCCGGCCCGGCATGAACGCTGGCAATCCACGTTTCAGGAGTCCCGTGCCCTGCTGCGGCTGGCACTGCCGATCTGTGGAGCCCAGCTGGCCCAGTCGGGCATGAGCGTCGCCGACGTGATCATGGCCGGCCGGGCCAGCGCGCGCGACCTGGCGGCGGTGTCGGTGGGCTCCAGCCTGTGGCTGCCGCTGATGCTGTTCATGACCGGCGCGTTGATGGGCCTGACCCCGATCGTCGCCCAGCTGGTGGGCGCCGACCGCATACCGGCGGTTCGCGCTCCCGTGCATCAGGCCCTGTGGCTGGCGCTGGTATTCGGCGTGCTGGCCGGCCTGGCACTGGTGTTCGGCGTCGCGCCGGTGTTCACGCTGCTCGGGGTTCCCGAAGGGGTCGCGGCGCTGTCCGCCGACTACCTGCGCATGGTCGCCATCGGCATGCCCGGCGTGGCGCTCTATCAGGCCCTGCGTGCCTTTGCCGACGGCATGAACCACACCCGCCCGACCCTCTGGATCAGCCTGGTGGGGCTGGCCGTCAACATCCCCAGCAACTATGTGCTGATCTACGGCGGCGCCGGCATCGAGGCCGTGCTGGGCGGCGCCACGCCCGCTCGACTGGCCGGGCTGCCCGCCCTCGGCGCCCGGGGGTGCGGCGTGGCCACGGCCATCGCCATGTGGACGATGTGTCTGACGATGTTCGCCTACACTCGCCGCAGCCGGGTTCTCGCCCCGGTACGACTATGGCGGACCCTGTGCCCGCCGCAGCGCCGCCAGCTGGCCGAACTGCTCCAGGTGGGGCTGCCGATCGGTGTGGCGATCTTCGTCGAGGTCACGCTGTTCACCCTGATCGCACTGCTGGTCGCGCGGCTCGGCGAAGTCACGGTAGCCGCGCATCAGGTCGCGCTCAACTACACCTCGATCCTGTTCATGCTGCCGCTGTCGCTGGCCATGGCGCTGACGGTACGCGTCGGCAACACCCTGGGGCGCGGCGAGCCCGAGCGCGCCCGCTTCGTCACCCTCGTCGGCCTGGGAGTAGGCATTGTCGCGGCGCTGCTCAACGATCTGCTGATGTGGCTGACCGCCGGTCCGGTGGTTGCGCTCTACACGCCTAATCCCGGGGTGCAGTCACTGGCCCTGTCGCTGATCGGCCTGGCGCTGATCTATCAGGTCTCGGACGCCCTGCAAGTGACCCTGGCCGGTGCGCTGCGCGGCTACAAGGATACCCGCATCATCATGGCCATCACGCTCGTCGCCTACTGGCTGGTGGGGCTGGGGGGCGGCTGGCTGCTGGCCGGCGGACACTGGCCGGGGCTCGCACCGCTGGGTGTCCGGGGCTACTGGCTCGGCCTGACGGCCGGGCTGAGTGTCGCCGCCGCACTGCTGGGGTGGCGCCTGCATGTCATCAGCCGCCTGCCTCGCCGGGCCGATGCGCATGGTCCTTGAGCGCCGCACGGCCGGGCACCCGCTGGGCCGTGTCCTGCTCGGCCTGGTCCTGTTGAGCATGAGCGGGTGCGGCGACCCGGCCGCCGAACAACGGCTCGCCGCCTGGCAGGACGCCATCACACAGGCACTGGACCTCCCTTCGCCGGCCAACGCCTCGCCGCCCAACATCGGCGCCTTTCCCGAGCGCGATGCCCGCCTGTTCTCCATCGAGGACACCCGCGAAGGCCTGCTGGACGTGTACGCCCTGCGTCGCTGCGACATCGTCAAGCTGGTCGCCCGGCGCAACAGTCAGCTGGGCAAGGTGGCGCCGGCCAGCCAGCACTGGCTCTACGAGCTGACGCTCTGGCGGCGCCTGCAGGCCTGCTGGAACGGCCCGGCCGCACAGGCGCTCGCCGCCGAGGATCGCCGACGCCTCGGCCACCTGCTGGAACGCAAGACCCGCCAGCTGCCGCGGTTGAGCTGGAACGCCCTGTTCGATGCCGAAGAGTGGGTCGGCACCTTCTCGCGCGCCAGCTCGCCACTGCCGCCCGACGGCGACCTGCAAAGCGCCCTGGTCGCACTGGATTATCTGCGCCGGATGGTGGTGCATCAGTTCGACCCTCGCTGGACGCCAACCTCGGCCGACCTGGAGGGGCATCTCAAGGCCCTGCGCCAGGCGCCCTTCACCGCCGAGGTTTTACGCGGTCTGTTGCTGGCCACGCAGCGTCTCGAAGCGCTGGATGGGCGGCTGGCCCAAGCCACCTGCCCCCCGGCCGGCGCCGCCTCCCTGAACGAAGCGCTGGCCTCGCCGGCGGTACAGCGGGGCCGGGCCTATCTCGACCGGCTGACCGAACAGGGCAGGCGCTGGCTGACGGCCGTGAACGCCCTGCTCGATGCCTACCCGGAAACCCGGCCGGCCATCACTCGCTATCGCCGACGCTGGCTGTCGCTCGACAACCCCGCCGCGCCCTGGCCCCGGTTTCACGCCGCCCTCACCCGCCACGCGGCACGGATCGACGCCTTGCGCAAGGACTGCACCACACCGAGCGCCTCCGCCCCGTCGATGACCGACGGGGCTTAATTTCGCCGTCGGGCTGTGCTAATAGTGAGGCGTGGCCCAGGCCGACACATTGCCGCTGAGGAGGGTAGCCATGGGTAGCTCGACGTCTCCCCGTTCCGCCCAGGTCATCGATCTGGACACCGCCCGCCATCGGTTGAGGGCTAGACGCCGCCTGATCCGCCTGGCGCCCGAGCTGGATGGCCTGGAAATGGTCTACCACCTAGCCTCGGACCCGGACACCCTGTACGGGATGCCGATTCTTGCCTGGGGGCTGCGCGAGGATGGCGAAGTGGTGGGCATGGTGCCCTGGATGGAGGCCCTGACTCCCTGCCACGAACTCGACGATCCCGAGCACGGCCATTTCGTCGGCTATCGCGATCCGGAAACCGAGGACGTCTTCCTCTCCGCACCCGAGCACAAGGTGCTCGAACTCGAGCATGCCGCCGCCTACTTCGACTACGAGGACAGCGCGGAAACCACCCTGCTCCAGCAGCTGCCCGAAACGCTGGGCACGCATGCGCTGTGCCTCGACGACAGCCAGGCGAGCTGGCAGCTCAAGCTGGTGTTCGGCTGGCGGCTCTACAGCAACGGCGAGGTCGAGGCGCTGCTGGTCGACGAGAGCCGCGTGGAATCGACACCGGTGGTGGCCGGCGATGCCTGCCTGTACGCCGGCCACAGCCGCCACGCGGTGGTGTACTTCTTCCAGCGGGCGATCGCCAACCGCATCCGCCAGGAGGACCCGGACACGCTGGAGGCGCTGGCCTGCATGGTCGGCCAGGACGGGTAGTCAGGCCCGCCTCATCCCCCCAGCCGAATGAAGTAGAGGTAGGTCTCGCCGCCGGTGTCCTGCGTTACCAGCTCGTGCCCGAGGAAATTGCAGAACTTGGGAATGTCGCGGGTGGTCGCCGGGTCGGTGGCGACCACCTTGAGGACCTCGCCGGGCTGCATGTCACGCACCTTGTTGTGCATCAGCATGACCGGCTCGGGGCAGTAGAGCCCGCTGGTGTCGAGCTCGGCATCGAAATCGGGTGTTGCGTCCATCACTCCTCCATAGCGAACGACCGGGAACCCCGGCGGGTCAGTCCAGCCTGACATGCACCGTGACTTCCTCGCGGTCATGATAGAGCTGCTTGCAGGCGATCTCGGCCTGCACGCCGGCCCGTTCCAGCGACGCGGCCAGGCGTGACAGGCAGCGCTCCACCTCGGCCCAGCGCTGCTTCATCGGCAGCTTGAGATTGAACACCGCCTCGTGGCACCAGCGCCGGATCAGCCAGCGTTCCACCATGTCGATCACCCGCATGGGCTTGTCGACGATATCACAGACCAGCCAGTCGAGCCGGTACGGCGGCTCCCAGGTGAAGCCGTCCTCGCGCAGATGCTCGACCAGGCCGGTGGCCATCAGATGGCGATCCATCGGCCCGTTATCGATGGCATAGGTGTGCATCCCGCGCCGCACCAGCTGATAGGTCCAGCCGCCCGGCGCCGCCCCCAGATCGGCCGCCTGCATGCCCTCATGCAGACGCTCCGGCCATTCATCGCGCGGCACGAAGACGTGCCAGGCCTCCTCGAGTTTCAGGGTCGAGCGGCTGGGCGCCTCCCGCGGGAAACGCAGGCGCCGGATGCCGCCGGGCTGCTCGCTGCGGTTGCCGGGAAAGCTCATCGCCACCTGGACCCGGTCACCGGCACTCCAGAACAGGTGCAGGCGCCGCCCCTGGGCCTTGCGGCGCAACGCGCCCCGCTTGCGCAGAGCGGCCTCGAGCGGGCGCTGCAGGGCCTTGGTCAACCCGGCCAGCGCCTTGGCCTCGTTGCTGTCGGGGGTTTCCTGCCACAGCGACTCGAAGCTCCAGCCGCTGGCCATCACCTGCTCGATGATCGGCGTCAGGCGATCCTCGCGGGACAGCGCCTCGAGCACCGGCAGCGCCACCAGCGACTGGCGCGCAAACACCAGCGCCTCCAGCGGCAACTGGCGATGCAGGGCGTTGGCCGGCTCTTCGTCGAGCGTCACGAAGCGCACCTGGGCAGCGCCCGGCTCGGCGACGGGATAACCCGCCCAGCCCAGGGCGGCGGCCTTGTCCTGAATCTCGGCACTCAGGTCCCGCTCGAAGCCGGCCCGGCAGTAGAAGAGCAGCTCGCGAGGCACGAGTTGCGCGGATTGTGTCATGTCGTCTCCCCTGAAAGGCCCAGCAGTCTAGCGAGCCGCCCGGGCAGCGACAAGCCACCCCTCGTGCCGCCGGGACGGCTGGCGTACACTGGCGGCTTTTGCGCCATGAAACCCGGTCCCATGCTCGACAATATTCGTATCGTCCTCGTCCAGACCTTCCATCCCGGCAATATCGGCCAGGCGGCCCGCGCCATGAAGACCATGGGCCTGACGCAGCTGACGCTGGTCAACCCGCGCGCCTTTCCCGACGACGAGGCGACTCGCCTGGCCGCCGGGGCCGACGACGTGGTGGCCGCGGCGCGGGTCGTCGACAGCCTGGAAGCGGCGGTCGGCGACTGCGTGCAAGTCATCGGCGCCAGCGCCCGGCTGCGCAGCCTGCCGCTGCCCCACTACGACGAACCCGACGCCATGGCCGGCGAGGTCATCGCGCACGCCGCCCAGGGGCCGGTGGCGCTGGTCTTCGGGCGCGAGCGCTTCGGCCTGACCAACGACGAGATTCGTCACTGCACGCATCAGGTCAGCATCCCCGCCAATCCCGACTACGGCGTGCTCAACCTGTCCCAGGCCGTGCAGGTGCTGGCCTACGACGTCTATCGCGCCTGGCGTCGGCAGGCGGGCCGCACGGCGCCGCAGCCCGGCCGCGGCCCCCTGCCCGACCAGGCCCAGCTGCAGCACTTCCACGCCCATCTCGAGCGGGTCATGAGCGCCAGCGGCTTCCTCAATCAGCCGCATGCCCGCACCAGCGAGCACCTGCATGCCCTGTTCGCCCGGGCCCAGCCCAGCCGCAAGGAGCTCTCGCTGCTGCGCGGCCTGCTGAGCGCCCTGGAGTCGCACCTGCCCGAGTCCCGCTGAGCGGCGCCCGACCCGCCAGCGCCCCACAAACAAAAACCGCGGCCCGAGGGCCGCGGTTTCGATCAGCACGCCGGAATGGCGTCAGGCGCTCAGTCCTGACCCATCTGCTGCTTGATCAGGTCGCCGATGGTGGTCGGACCACCGGTCTCGACTTCCTGCTCGCGCAGGCGGCTCATGTTGCGGCGGGTGTCCGCCTGGTCCTTGGCCTTGACCGACAGGTTGATCGCGCGGTTCTTGCGATCCACGCCGACGATCCGGGCTTCGACGCTGTCGCCTTCGTTGAGCACGTTGCGTGCATCCTCGACGCGATCGGCGCTGATCTCGGAGGCCTTGAGGATGCCGATGACGTCGGTCGCCAGCTCCACGTGGGCTTCCTTGGCGTCGACCTCGACGACGCGACCGGTGACGATCGAGCCCTTGTCGTTGACGGCCAGGAACTCGGAAACCGGGTCGGTCTCGAGCTGCTTGATGCCCAGCGAGATGCGCTCACGCTCCGGGTCGATGGACAGGATGACGGCTTCCGCCTCGTCGCCCTTCTTGAACTGGCGCACCGCTTCCTCGCCGGTCTCGGACCAGGAGATGTCGGACAGGTGAACCAGGCCGTCGATGCCGCCTTCCAGGCCGATGAAGATACCGAAGTCGGTGATCGACTTGATGGTGCCGGAAACGCGGTCGCCCTTGTTGTAGCGCGCGTTGAAGTCTTCCCACGGGTTGGTGGTGCACTGCTTGATACCCAGGGAGATACGACGACGCTCCTCGTCGATATCCAGCACCATGACCTGAACTTCGTCGCCGACCTGAACGACCTTGGACGGATGGATGTTCTTGTTGGTCCAGTCCATCTCGGAGACGTGGACCAGACCCTCGACACCCTCTTCAAGCTCGGCGAAGCAGCCGTAGTCGGTGAGGTTGGTGACGCGGGCGTTGACCTTGGTGCCTTCCGGGTAACGATCCTTGATGTTGACCCAGGGATCCTCGCCCAGCTGCTTGAGGCCCAGCGAGACGCGGTTGCGCTCGCGGTCGAACTTCAGCACCTTGACGTTGATCTCGTCGCCCACGGCCACGATCTCGGACGGGTGCTTGATGCGCTTCCACGCCATGTCGGTGATGTGCAGCAGGCCATCGACGCCGCCCAGATCGACGAACGCACCGTAGTCGGTGAGGTTCTTGACGATACCCTGGATCTGCTGACCTTCCTGGAGGGTCGCCAGCAGGGCTTCACGCTCGGCGCTGTTCTCGGCTTCGAGAACGGCACGGCGGGAAACGACCACGTTGTTGCGCTTCGGGTCGAGCTTGATGACCTTGAAGTCGAGTTCCTTGTTCTCCAGGTGCGTGGTGTCGCGCACCGGACGGACGTCGACCAGGGAACCCGGCAGGAAGGCACGGATGGAGGACACGTCGACCGTGAAACCGCCCTTGACCTTGCCGTTGATCACGCCCTTGACGATCTCGTCCTTCTCGAAGGCCGCTTCCAGCTCTTTCCACGCTTCGGCGCGCTTGGCCTTCTCGCGGGACAGGCGGGTCTCGCCGAAACCGTCCTCGACGGCTTCCAGGGCGACCTTGACTTCGTCGCCGACGCCGATGGTCAGCTCGCCGTTCTCGTCGCGGAACTGGGCGGCGGGGATCTGTCCTTCGGATTTCAGACCGGCGTTGACGGTGATCCAGTCACCCTCGATGTCCACCACGGTCGCCATGACGATGGCACCGGGTTCCATGTTGATGTCTTGAAGTGACTGTTCGAACAGTTCAGCAAAGCTTTCGCTCATGAGCATCCTACGTGATCAACGTTGATGGCGGTTTTCGCCCTCTCCGCACCACCAGCGAGTGCGGGCCTTCTCTACATATCCCCGGGGACGTTGGCGCTGGTTCGACCTGGTCCGGCTCTCGGCATCACTCTCAGGTTGCCGGGCCACGTCATCACGTCGGGCCGGGGGCGCCGGAAGCGTTATCGCATCGGGACTCGTCAAAGCTGGGACATGAGGCCCCGGTCTTCAATCAGCCGCAGAATGTGATCCACCACATCCGGTATCGTCAGCTCGGTGGTGTCCAGCTCGACGGCGTCGTGCGCCGGTCTCAGCGGGGCCACACTGCGCTGCATGTCGCGCGCGTCCCGAGCCTGAATCTCTTCCAAAAGACTCGATAGACTAGCATCCACACCCGCGTCCTGCAACTGACGGTAGCGCCGTCGTGCCCGCTCCTCGGCGGAGGCGGTGAGGAAGATCTTGAGCGGTGCCTCGGGGAAGACCACCGTGCCCATGTCGCGTCCGTCGGCCACCAGCCCCGGCGCCTGGCGGAACTCGCGCTGGCGCGCCAGCAGCGCCTCGCGCACCGCGGGCACCGCCGCCACGCGCGAGGCGTTCTCGCCCATGGTCTCGGTGCGGATCGCCCGGGTCACATCCTCGCCCTCGAGCAGCACCCGGGCCTCGCCCGCCTCGGCGAGAAAGGCCACATCCAGAGAGCCCGCCAGCCGCGCCAGGGCGTCCGCGTCGTCGAGCGCCACCCCGTGCTTGAGCGCGGCCTGCGCGGTCAGCCGGTACAGCGCACCGGAATCCAGCAGGTGCCAGCCCAGGCGCTCGGCGACCAGCCGGCTCACCGTGCCCTTGCCGGCCCCGCCGGGCCCGTCGATGGCCAGCACCGCCAACAGAGACCCGTCCGCCGTCATGACGCCTCCTCGTCGAGCGTCAGACCGACACGACGTGCCAGATCGACGAACCCGGGGAAGGACGTGGCGACGTTCTTGCAGTCATCGATGACGATGGGTTCGCGGGCCCGCAGCGCGGCGATGGCGAAGGCCATGGCGATGCGGTGGTCGCCGAGGCTGTCGATGCGCCCGCCGCCGTAATTGGACGCCTCGCCGCCGTGGCCGACGATATCGATGCCGTCCTCGTGCAGGGTGTTCTCGACCCCCAGCACGGAAAGGCCATCGGCCATGGCCTTGAGACGGTCGGACTCCTTGACCCGCAGCTCGGCGGCTCCGCGCAGCCGCGTCACGCCCTCGGCGTTGGCGGCGGCGATGAACAGCGCCGGGAACTCGTCGATGGCCAGCGGCACCTGGTCCTCGGGGATGGTGATGGCCTTGAGCGGCGCATGGCGCACGCGCAGATCGGCCACGCGCTCGCCGCCCACCTCGCGCTCGTTGTCGATGCGGATATCCGCGCCCATCGCCTGGAGGATGTTGATCACGCCGATCCGCGTCGGGTTGATGCCGACATGCTCGAGCGTCAGGTCGGCGCCCGGGGTGATCGCCGCCGCCACCAGGAAGAAGGCCGCCGAGGAGATGTCGGCCGGCACATCGATTGGCGCCGCCGTCAGCCGGCCGCCACCCTCGAGCCAGGCCAGATCGCCGTCGCGATGCACCGGGTAACCGAAACCGCCCAGCATGCGCTCGGTGTGGTCCCGGGTCGGCGCCGGCTCACGCACCCGCGTGGTGCCCTCGGCATAGAGCCCGGCCAGCAGCAGGCAGGACTTCACCTGGGCGCTGGCCATCGGCATGTCGTAATCGATGCCCTTCAGGCGCTGCCCGCCGCGGATCGTCAGCGGCGGCCGTCCGCCCTCGGCGGTCTCGATCACCGCACCCATCTCGCGCAGCGGATCGGCGACCCGCCCCATCGGACGCTTGGTCAGCGACTCGTCGCCGGTCAGCTCGGTATCGAAGGCCTGGCCGGCCAGCAACCCGGCGAACAGCCGCATGGCGGTACCCGCATTGCCGACGTAGAGCGGCCCGGCGGGCGCCTTGAGACCGTGGAGGCCGACCCCGTGGATGGTCACGCGCCCCTGGTGCGGCCCCTCGATGGCCACGCCCATCTCGCGGAAGGCCTGCAGCGTGGCCAGGCTGTCCTCGCCTTCCAGAAAGCCCGAAACCTCGGTAACCCCGTCAGCGAGCGCACCCAGCATGATCGAGCGGTGCGAGATCGACTTGTCCCCGGGCACTCGGATCGTGCCAAGAACGCCGCCGCCGGGACTGACCCGGTAACGGATATTGCGTTGTTCCATCGCCTGATATCTCGTCTTGTTCAATAGCGTATCGAAATAGTGTCGGGCATGGCTGGCCCGGTCCAGCGTCGCCAGCATGGCATCGTCGTCACCCGCGACGATCGCCTGGCGCAGACGGGCCACGCCGGCCTCGAAATCGTCCAGCGCGGCGAGCACCGCGTCCTTGTTGGCGGTGAAGATGTCCCGCCACATCACCGGGTCGCTGCCGGCGATGCGCGTGAAGTCGCGAAAACCGCCCGCCGCGTAGCGGAAGATCTCGAGGCGTTCATCCTGCCGCGCCAGGGTGTCGACCAGCGAGAAGGCCAGCAGGTGCGGCAGATGACTGGTGCGCGCCAGGACCTGGTCATGGCGCTCGATCGCCATGTCCACCACCTCGGCACCACAGGCCTGCCACATGGCCCGCACCTGCGCCAGGGCCGCGGGATCGCTGTCCGGCCCGGGCGTCAGGATCACCTTGTGGTGACGATAGAGATCGGGATTGGCCGCCGCCACGCCACTCTTCTCGGATCCGGCGATCGGGTGCCCCGGAATGAAGCGCGGCGGCAACGTGCCGAAGACCCGCTCGGCGGCGGCGCGGATCGCCAGCTTGGTGCTGCCTACATCGGTAATCACCTGACCGTCGAGCAGCGGCGCCAGCCGTGCCAGCACCGACTCCATCGCCAGCACCGGCACGGCCAGCACGATGAGCTGGCTGTCGGCGACCCAATCTGCCACCTCGGTGCCGCCGGCATCGATGACCCCGAGCGACAGCCCGCGGTCGATCTCGTCCGGGTCCCGGTCGCAGGCCACGACGCGGCCGGCGAAGCCGCCGGCCTTGAGCGCCGCGGCCAGCGAGCCGCCGATCATGCCCAGCCCGACGATCAGTACCCGGGGCGCCTGCGCGTCCGTCATCTACAGCACACCCTGCGGGTAGGAGCCCAGCACCTTCATTTCCGCCGAGCGCAGACTGACTTCGTCGAGCACCGCGGCCACTTCCGGCTGATCGACATGCCCCTTGAAGTCGATGAAGAACACGTAGTTCCACACGCCGGAACGGGACGGCCGCGTCTCCAGTCGCGTCAGGTCGATCTGGTGACGATGGAACGGCTCGAGCAGGTCGTGCAGGGCACCGGGCTGGTTGCGCATCGCCACCACCAGCGAGGTCTTGTCGTCGCCGCACATCGGCACCGACTCGTGGCCGATGATCAAAAAGCGCGTGGAGTTGTCGGGCCGGTCCTCGATCTTCTCGGCGATCCTTTCCAGCTCGTAGAGCTTGGCGGCCATGTCGCCGGCGATGGCCGCGCTGTGCCATTCGCTCTTGATCAGCCGCGCCGCCTCGGCGTTGGAGGACACCGGTACCCGCTCGGCATGCGGGTAGTGGGCGTCGAGCCACTTGCGGCACTGGGCGAACGACTGCGGATGCGAGTAGATCCGCGAGATCTTGTCGCGCCGCGTGGTGGGCGCCACCAGCAGGTGATGGTGAATGCGCAGCACTACCTCGCCGCAGATGTGCATCGACGAGTCCATGAAGGAATCGAGGGTATGGTTGACCACCCCCTCGGTGGAATTCTCCACCGGCACCACGCCGTAGTTGACGGCGCCGGCCTCGACCTCGCGGAACACCTCGTCGATCGCCGCCATCGGCAGGCTCACGGCACTCTCGCCGAAATGCTTGAGCGCCGCCTGCTGGGTGAAGGTGCCCTCGGGACCGAGATAGGCCACCTTGACCGGCTGCTCCAGCGCCAGGCAGGCCGACATGATCTCGCGGAACAGCCGCCCCATCTCCTCGGCATCCAGCGGCCCCTGATTGAGCGCCATGATGCGCCGCAGCACCTGGGCCTCGCGCTCCGGCCGGTAGAACACCGCCCCGGGATCATCGGCCAGCTTGACCCGCGCCACCTGCTGGGCGCACTCGGCCCGCTCGCTGATCAGCCGCAGGATCTCGCCGTCGATCTGGTCGATGCGTTGGCGCAGTTCATCCAGGTTGGTCGGTATGTCGCTCATCGTCTCCCTCGCGCTCAGCCGTGACGCCGTTCGAAATCGGCCATGAAGGCCACCAGTGCATCCACCGCCGCCTCGGGCACGGCGTTGTAGAGGCTGGCCCGCATGCCGCCGACGCTGCGATGCCCCTTGAGGTTGAGCAGCCCCGCCGCTTCTGACTCGCGCAGGAAGTCGGCGTTGAGCGCGTCGTCGGCCAGCACGAACGGCACGTTCATCCGCGAGCGATTGCGCGGCGCGATCGGATTGCTGTAGAAGCCGCTGGCGTCGATGGCGCCGTAGAGCTTCTCGGCCTTGCGCGCATTGATGGCGTCCATCGCTTCCAGCCCGCCGATGTCCTGCTTGAGCCAGTCGAACACCAGGCCCGCCAGGTACCACGCATAGGTCGGCGGCGTGTTGTACATCGAGCCATGCTCCGCCATGACCCGGTAGTTGAACATGGTCGGGGTGTCGGGCCGGGCTCGGTCGAGCAGGTCGTCGCGCACGATCACCAGCGTCAGCCCGGCCGGGCCGATGTTCTTCTGGGCGCCGGCGTAGATGATCCCGAACCGCGAGACATCCAGCGGCGCCGAGAGGATCGACGAGGACATGTCGCAGACCAGCGGCACCTCGACCTCGGGGATGTAGTCGAAGGCCAGGCCGCCGATGGTCTCGTTGTCGGTGTAGTGCAGGTAGGCGGCGTCCGACGACAGGGCGATGGCCTCGGGACGCGGCACCTCGCGCAGGCCGTTGTCCTCGCTCGACGCAGCAATGTGCGCGCCGGCGACGTGACGGGCCTCGGCGATCGCCTTCTTGCCCCAGATGCCGGTGTACAGGTAGTTGGGCGTGCCGCCGCGGCCCAGCAGGTTGTAGGGGACCATGGCGAACTGCGAGGAGGCCCCGCCCTGCAGGAACAGCACCCGGTAGTTGTCGGGGATCGCCAGCAGCTCGCGCAGGGTGGCCTCGGCGGCCTCGGCGATCGCCGTGAAGTCGGCGCTGCGATGGCTCATCTCCATCACCGACAGGCCGCGACCGTGGTAGTCGAGCAGCTCTTCCTGGGCGCGTTGCAGGACCGGGGTCGGCAGCGCGGCCGGCCCGGCACAGAAGTTGTAATGGCGTGTCATCAGCGTTGCGTCTCACAAGTCCGTGAAAGGCGACCGCCGTGATCGCGGCGGTCGCGGGGGATCAGGCGCTCACTCGGCGACATCCGGGGTGCCCGACTCGGCCGCCCCGTCCTCGACCGTCTCGTCGACGCCCTCCTCATCGTCGCTGGGCTCGTCGACGCGCACCGTCTTGACCAGCGCCTCGGCCTCGCCCAGGCGGATCAGCATCACGCCCTGGGTGTTGCGCGAGGTCACCGAGACTTCCTCGACCCGGGTACGCACCAGGGTGCCGCGATCGGTGATCAGCATCATCTCGTCGCTGCCATGCACCTGGATCGCCGAGACCAGGTCGCCATTGCGGTTGCTGGTCTGCATGGCGATGACCCCCTGGCCGCCGCGACCGCGCAGCGGGAACTCCTCCAGCCGGGTGCGCTTGCCGTAGCCGTGCTCGGAGGCGGTGAGGATGTAGGCCTGCTCCGCCTCGGGCGCCGCCGCGCCATCGCCGGCACCCGTATCCTCGGCGGCGCTCTCCTCGCTGTCGATGCGGGTCGAGCGCGGAATGATCAGGCTGATCACCTCGGCGTCGTCGGACAGGCGCATGCCGCGCACGCCGCGGGCGGTACGCCCCATGGCCCGCACGTCGCCTTCGTCGAAGCGGATCGCCTTGCCGTTGGAGGACAGCAGCATGACGTGATCCGTCCCGCCGGTGATGGCCGCCCCGACCAGGCGATCGCCCTCGTCGAGGTCGATGGCGATCAGGCCGACGCTGCGCGGCCGCGAGAACTGCTCGAGCGAGGTGCGCTTGACGGTGCCCCGGGCGGTGGCGAAGAAGATGTAGCTGTCCTCGCGGTACTCGCGCACCGGCAGCATGGCGTTGATCGCCTCGTCGTCGTCCAGCGGCAGCAGGTTGACCAGCGGCTTGCCCCGCGAGCCGCGGCTGGCGGCGGGAATCTCGTAGACCTTGAGCCAGTAGACCTTGCCCTTGTTGGAGAACAGCAGCACGGTGTCGTGGGTCGAGGCCACCAGCAGATGCTCGATGACGTCCTCGTTCTTCATGCTGGTCGCCGACTTGCCGCGCCCGCCGCGGCGCTGGGCCCGGTAGTCGCTGATCGGCTGGCTCTTGGCATAACCCGAGCGCGAGATGGTGACCACCATGTCCTCTTCGCTGATCAGGTCCTCGATGGTCAGGTCGAGCCGGCTGGTCTGGATCTCGGTCTTGCGCGCATCGCCGTACTGGTCGCGCACCGCGATCAGCTCCTCGCGGATCACCTCCAGCAGGCGATCCGCGGAGGCCAGGATGGCGGACAGCTCGGCGATCCGCTCGAGGATGCCCGAGTATTCGTTGAGCAGCTTCTCGGTCTCGAGCCCGGTCAGGCGATGCAGGCGCAGCTCGAGGATCGCCTGGGCCTGGGCCGGCGACAGGCGGTATTCGCTGCGGTCGTCGGAAAGCCCGAAGCCCTCCTCCAGCGTCTCGGGCCGGCAGGACTCGGCCCCCGCGCGGGACAGCATGTCGAGCACCTGCCCCGGCCGCCAGGAGCGCTCGATCAGCTTGTCCTTGGCCTCGGCCGCCGACGGCGACGCCTTGATCAGCTCGATGACCTCGTCGATGTTGGAAATCGCGACCGTCAGGCCCTCGAGGATATGGCCCCGCTCGCGAGCCTTCTTGAGCTCGAAGAGCGTGCGCCGGGTGACCACCTCGCGGCGGTGACGCACGAAGGCCTCGAGCATCTCCTTGAGGTTGAGGGTCTTGGGCTGACCGTTGTCCAGCGCCACCATGTTGATGCCGAATACCGTCTCGAGCTGGGTATGGGCGAACAGGTTGTTGACCACCACCTCGCCGGACTCGCCGCGCTTGACCTCGATCACCACGCGCAGGCCTTCCTTGTCGGACTCGTCGCGCAGCTCGGCGATGCCCTCGATGCGCTTGTCCTTGACCAGCTCGGCGATCTTCTCGATCAGCCGCGCCTTGTTGACCTGATAGGGCAGCTCGGTGATGACGATGTGGTCGCGGCCGCTCTTGTCGTCATGCTCGATGGTGTGGCGCGCCCGCACGTAGATGCGCCCGCGCCCGGTGCGGTAGGCGTCGAGGATGCCGGCCCGGCCGTTGATGATGCCGCTGGTGGGGAAATCGGGGCCGGGGATGTACTCCATCAGGTCGTCGACCGAGAGCGTGTAGTCGTCGATCAGGGCCAGGCAGCCGTCGATCACCTCGGTCATGTTGTGGGGCGGAATGTTGGTGGCCATGCCCACCGCGATGCCCGAGCCGCCGTTGACTAGCAGGTTCGGCACGCGGGTCGGCAGCACGTCGGGGATGCGCTCGGTGCCGTCGTAGTTGTCGACCCAGTCGACGGTGTCCTTCTCCAGGTCGGCGAGCAGCTCGTGGGAGAGCCGCGCCATGCGCACCTCGGTGTAACGCATCGCCGCCGCGCTGTCGCCGTCGATCGAGCCGAAGTTGCCCTGACCGTCGACCAGCACGTAGCGCATCGAGAAGTCCTGGGCCATGCGCACGATGGTGTCGTAGACCGCGCTGTCGCCGTGGGGGTGGTACTTACCGATGACATCGCCGACGACACGGGCGGACTTCTTGTACGGCTTGTTCCAGTCGTTGCCCAGCTCGTGCATGGCATACAGCACACGCCGGTGAACGGGCTTGAGCCCGTCGCGCACGTCAGGCAGCGCACGGCCGATGATCACGCTCATCGCGTAATCGAGATACGACTGCTTGAGCTCGTCCTCGATATTGACTGGCAGAATCTCTCTGGCGATGTCACCCATGTGTCGTCAAATCCTTTGCACTGCGACTGATGAACGCTGGCCGAACAGCCAGCAAGCGGTCCCCGTGACCCGACAGACCGCGGAGCCCCCGGCGAGCCGATGGACGCCGATGATCGGGCGATTATACCATCCGCCCGGCGGTTAAGCAGCGCCGGATCAGGCGCGATCGGGCGCCGGGCTCAGCACGTAGGGGGTCAGGGTGTCGCGCAACTCGCCCTCGATGGCCATGGTGCGCCCGGTGTGCGTATCGAGCAGCACGAAGGTGAAGTCGGCGTCGGCGATGCGCTTGCCGTCGGCGACGCGATTGATCTCCTGATGGATGATCGCGCTGCGGTGATTGAGCCCGGCCAGCGAGGTGAGTATCTCGAGCTCGTCGTGAATCACCGCGGCCCGTCGGTAGTTGATATTGAGGTTGACCGCCACCGCCGCCAGCCCCTGGTTGAACAGCTCGGCCAGATCGAACTGCTGCTCGAAATAGGCCCAGCGCCCCTCCTCGAGGAATTCCAGGTAACGGGCATTGTTGACATGAGCGTACCCGTCGAGGTGAAAGCCTCTCACGCGAAGGGTCGAACGAGCGATGCGGTTATCCATGAGCCGACAATCCTTGAGCAACAAAAAGAGAAATGACCCGATTCTAGCCACCCCCAATCCAGGTAACAAACGGTAGTTTGAAACTGCCGGCGCATGTTTCCCGGGGACGACGTCGCCACGCGACGACTGGTACCCGCCAGACCAATTCGCCATAATGTGTCTCCTTTGCAACGGGACGACGCCATGTGGTTCAAGCACTTGCACCTGTATCGCCTGCACGACGCGCCGTCGCTGACCGCCGATGAACTGCTGGCGGCCCTCGATGAGCAGGCCTTTCGCCCGCTCGGCGAGAGCGAAGCCAAACGCCTGGGCTGGCAGGCGCCGGCCGGCAACGGTGGTTCCCGCCGTCTGCATGAACTCCAGGGGCAGCGCCTCTTGACCGTGGCCCGCCAGGAACGCCTGCTGCCCGCCTCGGTGGTACGCGAAGCGGTCGAGGCCCGCGCCGCCGAACGCGAGACCGCCGAGGGCCGGCCGCTGCGCCGCCAGGAGAAGCAGGCCCTCAAGGAGCAGGTCTACGAGGAGTTCCTGCCCCGCGCCTTCGTGCGCACCCAGCGCATCGACCTGTGGTGGGACACGCGCAATGCGCTGATCGGCGTCAACGCCTCGAGCCGGGCCCGTGCCGAGGACGCCCTCGACCTGCTGCGCCAGACGCTGGGCTCGCTCAAGGTCACGCCGCTGGCCACAAAGTCGACGCCCACCCGTGCCATGACCGAATGGCTCTCGCAGCCGTCGGCCCGGCCCGCCGGCCTGGAGCTCGGCGACCAGGTGGAACTGAAGTCGACCACCGGCGACGACAGCGTGCTGCGCGGCCGCCAGGTCGACCTCGACGGCGAGGACATACAGACCGCGCTCGAAAGCGGCCGCCAGGCCACCCGGCTGGCGTTCACCATTCAGGACGCCCTGTCGCTGGTACTGCACGATGACCTGGCGCTGAAATCGCTGCGCTTCGCCGATGCGGTCCTCGACGAAGCCGCCGCCAACGAGACCGGCGACGACCCGGAACTGCGCCTGGAGACCGACTTCCTGCTGATGACCCAGGTGCTGGCCCGCTCCATCGAACAACTCATCGACTGGCTGGGCGGCGAAGCCTCCCCCGCTACACCGACACCATGACACAACTGCTTTCCCCCGACGCCTTCGAAAAGATCCGCCCCTATCACGACGACGAGGTGGCCGGCGTTCTCGACCGCCTGGCCCACAACCGGGAGTTCCTCGACGCCATCACCCGCTACCGGCTGCCGCGTCTGTCGCGCCATGCGCCCTGGCTCGCCCGCCGGCTGGCCGCCTTCGCCCTGCAGCGACAGATGCGCGGCGTGGCCAGCGTCGCCGACTTCCAGTCCCACATCGCCGCCTACATGCGGCGCATGCTGGCCACCACCACCGATGCCTTCACCGTCGAGGGCATCGACAAGCTGGACCCCGAACGGGCTTACCTGTTCATCGGCAATCACCGCGACATCGCCCTCGACCCGGCCTTCGTCAACTACGCGCTCTACCAGGCCGGGCGCAACACGGTGCGCA
The DNA here is from genome assembly GCF_055145905.1 of Modicisalibacter sp. Taxonomy (NCBI): domain Bacteria; kingdom Pseudomonadati; phylum Pseudomonadota; class Gammaproteobacteria; order Oceanospirillales; family Halomonadaceae; genus Modicisalibacter; species Modicisalibacter sp. The sequence continues at coordinate 208,219 of NZ_JBSREH010000002.1, forward strand.
TCGCCATCGGCGACAACCTGCTGCAGAAGCCGTTCGTCACCGACCTGATGCGGCTCAACAAGAGCTTCATCGTGCCGCGCAGCGCCAAGGGCAAGCGCGCCATGCTGGCCGCCTACCAGACCCTGTCGAGCTATATCCGCCACTCGATCACCGTCGACAACCACCCGGTCTGGCTGGCCCAGCGCGAGGGCCGCGCCAAGGACGGCATCGACCGCGCCGACAGCGCCATCGTCAAGATGCTGACCATGGCCCGCCGCCAGGAAGACAAGCACGCCGACTTCGCCGAGGCGATCCGCGAGCTGCGCCTGGTGCCGGTGTCGATCAGTTACGAGTACGACCCCTGCGACCTGCAGAAGGCCCGCGAGCTCTACGCGGTACACACCGAAGGCCGCTACGAGAAAGTGGAGTTCGAGGACATCCGTTCCATCGTCGCCGGCATCACCGGCTACAAGGGACGCATCAAGCTGACCTTCGGCACCCCGCTGGAAGGCGGCTTTGCCACCCCCGACGCGGTGGCCGGGGAGATCGACCGTCAGGTGCTGGCAGGCTATCACCTGTTTCCCAGCCACTACCTGGCGCTCGAAGCCAGCGGCCTGGCCCCGGACCTCGTGGATCTCAGCGAGGTCACCGCGGCCGACCGCCAGCGCTTCGAGGAACGGCTGGCGACGGTACCGGAGCCCCTGCGGGAATGGTGGCTGGCGCAGTACGCCAACCCCGTGCTCAATCGCGCCGGGCGAATCAACGAAGAATAGCTACGGGCTACGGGCTACGGGCTACGGGCTGCGGGCTACGGGCTACAGGCTACGGGCTACGGGCTACGGGCTACGGGCTACGGGCTACGGGCTGCGGGCTACGGGCTACAGGCTACGGGCTACGGACTACGGGCTACGGGCTACGGGCTGAATGTAGCTCGCAGCTCGGCGCCCGCGACTCGCCGCTCATTTCCGCCAGAACATCGGCGTCAGCAGCACCAGCACCGTCAGGATCTCCAGCCGCCCCATCAGCATCCCCACGCACAGCAGCCACTTGGCCGCGTCGGGCAGCGTGGAGAAGTTGCCCGCCGGGCCGATGATGTCGCCCAGCCCCGGACCGACGTTGGCTACCGCGGTGGCCGCCCCCGACAGCGCCGTGACCAGGTCGAGCCCCAGCATCGACAGGCCCAGCGCCAGCCCGGCCACGGTCAGGAAGAAGAAGAAGGAAAACGCCACCACGCCACGGCCGATCTCGTCGCTGAGGATGCTGTCGTTGTAGCGCTGGGCGAACACCCCGTTGCTGTGAATCAGGAAACGCAGCTGGTTGCGCAGCATCAGCAGCGCGATCTGGAAGCGGAAGATCTTCATGCCGCCGCTGGTGGAACCGCTGCAGCCGCCGACGAACGTCAGGTAGAAGAACGCCACGATCGCCAGCGCGCCCCACTGGGTGTAATCGTCGGACGCGTACCCGGTGGTGGTCACCACCGAGACGACATTGAACGTCACCTGGCTCAGCGACTCGAAGACCGGCAGCCCACCGAGCACGCGATAGGCGGTCAGCACGCCGATCGCCAGCGCCAGCAGCACCAGCATGCCGCGCACCTGCTGATCGCGCCACAGCACGCCCGGCGTGCCGCGCATCGCGCGGATGTAGAGCACGAACGGCAAGGCGCCGCTGAGCATGAACAGCGAGCCCAGCCACAGCAGCACCGGCTGGTGGGCATAGGCGCTGAAGGAGGCGTCGGAATTGGCGAAGCCGCCGGTGGACAGCGAGGTCATCGCCAGCACCACCGCATCCAGCGGCAGCATGCCCGCCAGCCAGTAGCACAGGGCGGCCAGTGCCGTCAGCCCCAGGTAGATGCTCATGGTGGCCTTGGCGATGCTGCCGGTGCGCGGCATCACCTTGTCGGACCAGTCCGAGGACTCGGTGTGGAACAGCCGCATGCCGCCGACCTTGAGAAACGGCAGGATGGCGATCGCCATGACGATGATGCCGATGCCGCCGAGCCACTGCATCATGCCCCGCCACAGCTTGAGGCCGTCGGAGAGGCGTTCGATGCCCACCAGGATGGTCGACCCCGTGGTGGTGATCGCCGACACCGACTCGAAGACGGCATCGGTGAACGACAGCTGCGGCGCCCCCAGCACCAGCGGCAGGCTGGCGAAGCCGCTCACCGTCAGCCAGCTCAGCGTGGTCAGCACGAACATCTGGCGCGGCTTGAGGGCGATGGGCACATGGCGGGTCAGCAGCAGCACGCTCGCCACCGTCGCCAGCACGATCGCCATCGACAGCGCGAAGGCGTGAGCATCCGGGTCCCCCTCGGCCAGCAGCACCAGCCACGGCACGACCATGAAGGCGGCCAGTACCATCCACAGTACGGCCAGTACCTTGAAGACCGGCGCCCACGAGCTGAGCGACAGCCGCGGCATCACGAGTGAAGCCATTGCGTTCGTTCCCTTGCATCCCAGTGTGCGGGCGGCAACTATAACGTACAACTGAACTCGCTTCCCGGAAAACACCGCATGACACAAGCCTTTACTCGTGCCGAAGAGACCCGTCTCGCCCACCGCGTCACCATCATCGGCGCCATCCTGGACACCCTGCTGGGCATCGCCAAGATCCTCGTCGGTCTCGCCGTGGGTTCCGCCGCACTGGTCGCCGACGGCATCCACTCCTTCTCCGACCTGCTGACCGACGTCTTCGTGGTCATCGCCACCCACTTCGGACGACAGGAGCCCGACCACAATCACCCCTACGGCCACGGTCGCATCGAAACACTCGGCACCCTGCTGCTGGGCAGCGTGCTGCTGTTCGTCGCCGGCGGCATCGCCTGGGCCAGCCTCAGCCGGCTGCTGGCCGGCACCCCGGTGCCGCCGGCCGGTTTCTGGGCCATCGGCCTGGCGGTGGTCGCCCTGCTCGGCAAAGAGTGGATCTTCCGCTATACCCTGAAGGCGGCGCGACGCATTCGCTCACGCCTGCTCGAGGCCAACGCCTGGCATTCACGCAGCGACGCCCTGTCCACCGTGGCGGTGCTGGTCGGCCTGATCGGCAGCCAGCTGGGCGCCGGCTGGCTGGACGCCGTCGCCGCGGTAGTGGTCGGCCTGCTGGTGGGCAAGATCGGCGTCGAGCTGCTCTGGGAAGCGGGCCGCGAGCTGGTCGACACCGCCCTGCCCGAGGCGGACCAGCGGCGCATGCGCGAGCTGGCCATGGCGGTGCCCGGCGTGCGCGACGTGCACCAGCTGCGCACCCGCACCGTCGCCGAGCAGGTGCTGCTCGACCTGCACCTGGTGGTGGCGCCGCGGCTGACCGTCTCCGAGGCCCACGAGATCGGCAACCAGGTCTGCCGCGAGCTCTACGCCGCCTACCCGCGGCTGGAGGACATCACCTTCCACGTCGACCCCGAGGACGACTCCCACGACGCCCGCCCCGATGCCGACGACGGCCTGCCGCTGAGGGCCGACGTGGAGGACGCCCTGGAGCAGGCCTGGGGGCGGCTGGACTGCTGGCAGTCCCGCGTGGCGCTGGATCTGCACTACCTGGACAGCCGCATCGACGTCTCGCTGTACATCGACGAGAGCCTCGCCCCGCACGACCTGAACCACCAGGCCGAGCGCCTGCGCCATGCCGGCGAGACCCTGCCCTGGCTGGGCCAGCTGCGCGTGTGGCGCGGGCCGGGGCGCGCCTGAGCCTGCGGCCACTCACGCCGGCCTGACGCATCGCCTGGCTCGTGGTATCTTTCGCCTCGAGGGTTTGCACGAAAAGTCGGCGAGCGAAGGCAAGACAAGGCAAAAATCGGTGAAAAGGCGGAGTTTACGCGCTGTAAATGAGTACTTTGAGCCGATTTTTAACGCCGTATTGCCGAGCGCAGGCAGTTTTCGTTCAAAGCCTAATGCTATTCGTCGACGGGGAGAAAACCGACATGGCCAGCTCGGAAATGCAGAAAGTCCGTGTCATCAACGAACTGCGGGATTTCATCAAGAAGCTGCTGCAGGACCCGGCGATCCTCGAGCAGTCGCTCGTCATCGCCCGCCAGCGCCTGGATCAGGACAGCGGCCCGGCGGCCCTGGCGCAGATTGCCAACGAGATCAGCGACACCACCAGCATTCATATTCCGGATGATCCGGAGGCCTATTCGGAAGCGGATAAGCTTTTTCTGGAACTGCTGAAGGAAGTGGTGAGTGAGGAGAAGGCGCTTTATTAAGAAAGCAGGTGCGCTTTATGCGCACCTGCTAATGGTTAAAGTGCATCTTAATATTTATCGCCTACTATTTACCGGTAGGCGCTGTTGCTCCTCCAGTACAGGAAGCAGGGACCACGTTAGTCCCTGACAAGCTGGTAGAACACGACCATCCATTATTAGTGTCACGTGTAACCCATATCGCACTATTTTCTGCAAGAGCCGCATCAGAATTGAACGTATAAATAATCGATGGCGTCTGGGATGATTCATTCACAACTGATACCTGCCCATACTCTTGGGTGGCTGCAATGCCTAGATTTCCAGTATCACCATCTGCCACACTTAAAGTTTGCCCACGCAAAATCAAGTCCTCTGCCTGAGTTTCAACACCCCTTATGGTCGCCAGACCAGCAGATAGCTGAGAACGTTCAACATAATCTTGATAACGTGGCACTGCGATAGCTGCCAAGACACCAATAATCGCCACCACAATCAACAACTCGATCAGCGTAAAGCCACCCTGCGCCCGGGCCGTCCGGGTCATCGTCTTCGTCATTTCCAGCTCCCTCGAATCCATGCGTACCGTGTCGGCCCGTTGCCGACGCCCTCCGACGCTACCACAGCCCGGACGGCCTCGTGGACCCTCGCGCGTCAACGCGGCATGAGCCAACGGCCCCGCTCACCTTGACAATCGTCATGCGCGCGGTGGCAGGCCTGCACCACCGGCGTTGAAATAGACTACATTATTTTACACTAGAAACGCCCTGCCGAGAGTACCGTATTTCATGGTGGCACGGGTCGGCATCCTGGCTGATCGGTGCCCCGCGCAGGAACGCGACCGCAACGAGAGGCAGAACGCCCGACGCCATGTCTTCCTACCAGCCCCCCTACGCCCCCGATACCGTCGACACGCCGGACGCCCCGGCGGACGACGCAGCGCCGACCCACTCCACCCTGGCCCGCGCCTCGGCGGGGCATTCGGACGGGCTGCGCGGCCTCTCCCGGCGGCTGATCGCCGAGGGGCGGATCAGCGAGGCGGCGATGCACCGGGCGGAGGAAGAGGCCCGGGCCAATGAAACCTCGCTGCTCAAGCACATCATCGATACCGGCCTGGTCACGGCGCGGGACGCCACCCAGGCGGCCGCCCGCGAATACGGACTGCCGGTAATCGATCTCAACGCCCTGCGTCGCGACCGCTTCCCGCCGTCGCGGGGCATGCCCGAAAACGTCCTGCGCCAGCACCACATCCTGCCGCTGATGCGGGTCGAGCATCGCCTTACCGTGGCGGTGCCCTTCCCCTCCACCCTGGCCGCGCTGGACGAGCTGCAGTTCGCCACCGGCCTGTCGGTGGACGGCGTGCTGGCCCCCATCGACCAGCTCGAGCCCGCCGTCGAGAACTACCTGGCTCAGGGCAACGCCGACAGCATGCTCGAGGCGCTGGACGATGCCACCGGCCTCGACGAGCTCGAGGCCGAGACGATTCCGCTCGACGAGGAGCGCACCCTCGACGCCAGCACTGCCGGCGACGACGCCCCGGTGGTCAGGTACGTCAACAAGATCCTGCTCGACGCCATCCGCCGCGGCGCCTCGGATATCCACTTCGAGCCCTACGAGAGCACCTACCGGATTCGCTATCGCATCGACGGCATGCTGCTCGAGGTCGCCCAGCCGCCCTTCAACCTGCGTACGCAAATCGCCGCGCGCCTGAAGATCATGGCGCGGCTGGACATCTCGGAGCGCCGGCTGCCCCAGGACGGCGCCATCAAGCTGCGCCTGTCGCGCAACCGTTCGATCGACTTCCGCGTCAACTCGCTGCCCACCGTGTACGGCGAGAAGATCGTCCTGCGCCTGCTGGACCCCACCTCGGCGAAGCTGGGCATCGACGCCCTGGGCTTCACGCCCGAGCAGCGGGTGATGTACGAGAACGCGCTGGCCGCGCCCCAGGGCATGATCCTGGTCACCGGCCCCACCGGCAGCGGCAAGACGGTGACGCTCTATACCGGGCTCAACCAGCTCAACACCGCCGAGCGCAACATCTCCACCGCCGAGGACCCGGTCGAGATCAAGCTGCCGGGGGTCAACCAGGTCAACGTGCTGCCGCGGATCGGCCTGGACTTCGCCACCGCCCTGCGCGCCTTCCTGCGCCAGGACCCGGACGTGATCATGGTCGGCGAGATCCGCGACCTGGAAACCGCGGAGGTCGCCGTCAAGGCCGCGCAGACCGGCCACCTGGTGCTGTCGACGCTGCACACCAACTCCGCCGCCGAGACCCTGACCCGGCTGCGCAACATGGGGCTGGCCCCCTACAATATCGCCAGCTCGGTCTCGCTGATCATCGCCCAGCGGCTGGCCCGCAAGCTCTGCCGCCACTGCCGCGAGCCTGCCGACATTCCCCGCCAGGTGCTGCTCGAAGCCGGCTTCACCGAGGCCGAGATCGCCGGTGCCCGGCTCTATCGGCCGGTGGGCTGCCAGCAGTGCACGCTGGGCTACAACGGTCGGATCGGGATCTACGAGGTGGTCCCGGTCGACGACGAGATCGACCGCCTGATCCTGGCCGAGGCCAGCGCCCTGGACATCGCCGCCGTCGCTCGCCGGCAGGGCTACCCGGACCTGCGGCACAGCGGCCTGCGCAAGGTACTCGACGGCACCACCAGCCTCGAAGAGATCAGCCGCGTCACCAAGGATTGACAGACAGGAATTGCAAAACAGTCCCCGCAGAGGGATGACGAACGGCCGCCACGGCGGCCCTGACGGTACGCAACGCAAGTCATCCCCCGGGACGCAGGGAACCAGCCATGGCCACGACAACGACGTACGGCTCTCGCCGTGACAAATCGCGCAAGGGACGCAAGCCGCACGAGCGCACGCCACTCTACCGGTGGCGCTGGACCGGCAAGAACAACAAGGGCAGGAAGGTCGACGGCGAACTGATCGCCGGCCATCGCGGCGAGGTCGAGCGCGAGCTTGCCCGGCAGGGCATCATCGTCAAGACCATTCGCCGCAAGAGCAGCCTGTTCGGCGGCGTGGGGCGCATCAGGCCACGCGACGTGATGCTCTTCTCGCGCCAGATGGCGACCATGATCCGTGCCGGCGTGCCGGTGCTGCAGGCGTTCAGCGTGGTCATCGAAAGCCTCAAGAACCCGGCGATGCGCAACCTGGTGCAGAAGCTGGCCGACGACGTGGCGGCCGGCTCGAGCTTCTCGGACGCGCTGCGCCAGTACCCGCGCCATTTCGACCGCCTGTTCACCAACATGGTGGAGGCCGGCGAGCAGTCCGGGTCGCTGGACCGCATGCTCGACCGGGTCGCCACCTACCAGGAGAAGGTCGAGTCCCTGAAGGCTCGGGTCCGCAAGGCGCTCTACTATCCCACGGCGGTCATCGCCGTGGGCATCGGCGTCACCGCGTTGCTGCTGATCAAGGTGGTGCCCCAGTTCGAGAGCCTGTTCCGCGGCTTCGGTACCGAGCTGCCGGCGATGACCCGCATGACCATCTCGCTGTCCGAGCTGGCCCAGACCTACTGGCTGCCCGGACTGGGCGCACTGCTGGCGGCGGCCGTCGCCGCACGGCTGGCCGCCCGGCGCTCCCCGGCCTTCGCCTATCGGCTGCACGCGCTGGCGCTGCGCCTGCCGGTGGTCGGCGACATTCTCGACAAGTCCGCCGTGGCGCGCTTCTCGCGCACCCTGGCGACGACCTTCGCCGCCGGCGTGCCGCTGGTGGAGTCGCTGGAAACCGCCGCCGGCGCCACCGGCAACCAGGTCTACGAGCGCGCCGTGCTGCGCATCCGCGACGACGTCTCCAACGGCCAGCAGCTGCACTTCGCCATGCGCAACTCCCGCCGCTTCCCGACCATGGCGGTGCAGATGGTCAGCATCGGCGAGGAGGCCGGCTCGGTGGACACCATGCTCAACAAGGTGGCCGACTTCTACGAGGAAGAGGTCGACAACAGGGTCGATGCCCTGACCTCGCTGCTCGAACCCTTCATCATCGTGGTGCTGGGGGTGCTGGTCGGCGGACTGGTGGTGTCGATGTACTTGCCGATCTTCGAATTGGGCAACGCGATATAGGCAACGGTGCTACTGCGCTCGACGATACGGCGTTGACCTTCATCTCGGCACACTCATTTAGCGCTGCTAAACTCGCGCTGCCTCGATGAAGGTCGCCCTGTCTCGCCGTCGCTCGTGACGCACCTCGACTGCTGCCATGCCAGAAAAGCGCGGCTGTGGTACCGTCTGGCGCCGATACTCGCCGACCATTACAGGAGTCTCCCTTGCCGGCCGATTTTCCGCCTCTGCTGTTGTGGCCGCTGGTCGCGGTGCTGGGCCTGTGCCTCGGGTCGTTCGTCAATGTGGTGATCGCGCGCCTGCCGCCGATGCTGATGCGCCAGTGGCACGAGGAGGCCTGCGCGGCCCTGGATCGCGACCCCGACCCGGAGGTGGCGAAACTGCCGCCCCTCAACCTGTGGCGCCCGGGCTCGCACTGCCCGCGCTGCGGGACCGCCATCGCCTGGCACGACAACATCCCGCTGCTGGGCTATCTCAAGCGACGCGGGCGCTGCGCCCATTGCCAACTGCCGATCAGCCTGCGTTACCCGCTGGTGGAACTGGCCGGGGCGGCGCTGGCCGTGGCGGTCGCGGCGATTCACGGGGTCGACCCGGCCGGCCTGGCCCTGCTCGGCGCCTGCCTGACCCTGCTCACGCTGGCGGTCATCGACCTGCGCACCCAGCTGCTGCCGGACGTGCTGACCCTGCCGCTGCTGTGGGCGGGTCTGCTCTACCAGCTCCTGTTCCAGCCGCTGATGCTCGGCGATGCGGTGCTCGGCGCCATGTTCGGCTACGGCATCCTCTGGCTCTTCTACTGGGGCTTCAAGCTGATCACCGGCAAGGAAGGGATGGGCTATGGTGACTTCAAGCTGCTCGCCGCCCTGGGTGCCTGGCTGGGCTGGCAGGCCCTGCCGCTGCTGCTGATCCTGTCCGCCGGGGCGGGTGCGGTGGTCGGCATCCTCGCCCAGCTCGCCGTGCCGCGCCTGCGCGGCCAGCCGATGCCGTTCGGCCCCTTCCTGGCGCTGGCCGGCTGGATCGCCCTGCTCTTCGGTGCCCCGCTGCTGGCCGCCTACCAGGCGCTGCTGCTGACGTGATACGTATTCCCGGCTTCAGGAGACCCATGACATGACGTCACCGCTGACCATCGGCGTGACCGGCGGCATCGGCGCCGGCAAGAGCGCCGTGGCCAACGCCTTCGCCGAGCTCGGCATCCCCTGGGTGGATGCCGACCACGTGGCCCGCGAGATCGTCGAGCCCGGCGACCCGGCGCTGGCCGAGATCGCCGAGCACTTCGGCCCCGAGGTACTCGACGCCGAAGGGCGCCTCGACCGTCGGGCCCTGCGCGCCATCGTGTTCGACGAGCCCGACGAGCGTGCCTGGCTGGAGTCCGTGACCCATCCGCGGATCCGCGAACGCCTGCTGACGCATCTGGAACGCCTGCGGGCCGGCGGCGCGCCCTACCACCTGCTGGTCTCGCCGCTGCTGTTCGAGTCCGGCCAGGCGCGCCTCGCCGACCGCTGCCTGGTGGTGGACGTGCCGGAAACCGTGCAGGTCGCCCGCACCACCGCCCGCGACGACGTGGACGAGGCCCAGGCCCGCGCCGTCATCGCCGCGCAGATGCCACGCGACGAGCGTCTGGCCAGGGCCGACGATGTCATCGACAATCAGGGGGATCACGAGGCACTCGCGCGCCGGGTGGCGGAACTCGACGCCCGCTACCGGGCGCTGGCCGCCGCCTCTTCAACCGACGAAGGATCATCATGAGCGACGACACCCGCAACCCGACCCGACAACGCCCGCTGGAAGTCGCCTGCCCGCAGTGCCGAACCCTGGTGGTGTGGTCGGCCGACAACCCCTACCGGCCATTCTGCTCCAAGCGCTGCCGGCTGCTCGACCTCGGCGCCTGGGCCGACGAATCCCACCGCATCGCCGGCGAACCGGCCATGGACGAAGCCGACCTCGATGCGCTGATCGACCGCCTGGAGCGCGGCGGCGATAACCGCTGAGCCTGTAGTCCTCGCTTCGATTCAGGAAGCGCTGAATAAATCGCCGAGCGGAGTGCAGCGCAAGGCGCACGGAGCACAGGAACCGGAGCCTATGGGGTATAGGTGAGGATTCCGAGCACCGCGCAACGAAGCGATGCACCCGCGCAGGCATTTAGTCAGTGTTTCCTCAGATCACGAACAGATCCATGAACTCATGCACCGGCGTGGCCTCCAGCTGCGCCTGGTCCTTGCACAGGCCGAAGATCCGCTCGCAGCGCCCGGCCGGGAAGCGCGTGGCCAGGTTGGCCTGGAACTTGGCCTCGAGCAGCGGGATGCCCTCCGCGCGGCGGCGGCGATGGCCCACCGGATACTCCACTTCCACCTTGTCGGTCTTGCTGCCGTCGCTGAAGAACACCTGTACCGCGTTGGCGATGGAGCGCTTGTCGGCCTCCAGGTACTCGCGGGTATAGCGCGGGTCCTCCTCGATCACCATCTTGCCGCGCAGCTCGTCGATGATCGGGTGCGCCTCGTGGAAGGCGTCCTCGTAGTGCTCGGCGGTCAGCGACCCGAACGCCAGCGGCACCGCGGTCATGTACTGCAGGCAGTGGTCGCGGTCGGCGGGGTTCGCAAGGTGCCCTTCCTTGGAGATGATGCGAATCGCCGACTCGTGGGTGGTGATGACAATCTTGTCGATCTCGTCGAGCCGGTCCCTGACCTCGGGATGCAGCCGCACCGCCGCCTCGCAGGCGGTCTGGGAGTGGAACTCGGCGGGGAAGGAGATCTTGAACAGGATGTTCTCCATCACGTAGGTGCCGTAGTCCTGGGGCAGGTTGAAGCGGCGCTGGTCCTCCGGCTTGAGCGCCTGGTCCTTGTTGGTCTTGGAGAACAGCACGTCGTAGAAGCCCCACTGCGGCGCGGACAGCACCCCGGGAATGCCCATCTCGCCGCGCAGGGCGATGTCGGCCAGGCGCACCGCCCGCGAGGTGGCGTCCCCCGCCGCCCAGGACTTGCGCGAGCCGGCGTTGGGCGCGTGACGGTAGGTGCGCAGGCTCTGGCCGTCGACGAAGGCATGCGACAGCGCCGAGAGCAGCTGTTCACGATCGGCGCCCATCAGCTTGGCGACCACCGCGGTGGAGGCCACCTTGACCAGCACCACGTGGTCCAGCCCCACGCGGTTGAAGGAGTTCTCCAGCGCCAGCACGCCCTGGATCTCGTGGGCCATGATCATCGCCTCGAGCACCTCGCGCATGGTCAGCGGCGCCTTGCCCCGGGCGACACGCTGCTGCGAGAGATGATCGGCGACGGCGAGGATGCCGCCCAGATTGTCGGAGGGGTGGCCCCACTCGGCGGCCAGCCAGGTGTCATTGTAGTCCAGCCAGCGGATGATCGCGCCGATGTCCCAGGCGGCCTTGGCCGGGTCGAGACGAAACGAGGTACCCGGCACGCGGGCGCCGTGCGGCACCACCGTGCCCTCGACGAGCGGGCCCAGGTGCTTGGTGCACTCGGGAAAGCGCAGGGCCAGCAGGCCGCAGCCCAGGGTATCCATCAGGCAGTTGCGGGCGGTATCCAGAGCCTCGGTGCTGTCGATCCGGTAGCCGAGCACGTAATCGGCGATCTGCTGGAGTTCGGCGTCGTAGTCCGGACGCTGGTTCTGTTCAACGTTGGCGCTCATCGTGGTTCCTTGATGTAGAGGGGGCGAAGCCGCATTGGAATTCGTTTCCAAACTCTCGGAATGACGGGCGCCGGGGGCCAAGGCAAAGCGAGGGTCCTTTGCCATGGATGGCAAAGGTAGCGCCCAGGGAGGGGTTTACAGCGCCCTCGCGAAGCCTTGCCGCCGGGAAAGCCCATCTCCTCTGCCGGTTGAGGGGGGCGCTTATTGACGCTGCTCGATCGGCAACCATTCCTGCTTCTCCGGCCCGGTGTAGTCGGCGCTCGGGCGAATGATGCGGTTGTTCTCGCGCTGCTCGAAGACGTGCGCGCACCAGCCGGTCAGCCGCGAACAGACGAAGATCGGCGTGAACAGCTTGGTGGGAATGCCCATGAAGTGATAGGCGCTGGCGTGGAAGAAGTCGGCGTTGCAGAACAGCTTCTTCTCGCGCCACATGACGGCCTCGACCCGTTCGGAAACCGGGTACAGCCGGGTGTCGCCGACGTCCTCGGCCAGCCGCTGCGACCAGTGCTTGATGATGGCATTGCGCGGGTCGGACTCGCGGTAGATGGCGTGCCCGAAGCCCATGATCTTCTCCTTGCGCTCGAGCATGCCGAGGATCTCGCGCTCGGCCTCGTCGGGGCTCTGCCAGTCCTCGATCATCGCCATGGCCGCCTCGTTGGCACCGCCGTGCAGCGGCCCGCGCAGCGAACCGATGGCCCCGGTCACGCAGCTGTGGATGTCGGACAGCGTCGAGGCACAGACCCGGGCGGTGAAGGTCGAGGCGTTGAACTCGTGCTCGGCGTAGAGGATCAGCGAGACGTTCATCACCCGGGCATGCAGCTCGGAGGCCGGCTTGCCGTGCAGCAGGTGCAGGAAGTGCCCGCCCACCGACTCGTCGTCGGTCTCGGTGTCGATGCGCACCCCGTCGTGGGAGTAGCGGTACCAGTAGTTGATGATCGACGGGAACGCCGCCAGCATGCGGTCGCTCTGGTCCTGCTGCTCGTCGAAGCTCTCCTCGGTCTCGAGGTTGCCGAGCATCGAGCAGCCGGTGCGCATCACGTCCATCGGATGGGCGTCGGCGGGAATCTGCTCGAGCACCGTCTTGAGCGCATCGGGCAGGCCGCGCAGCCCCTTGAGCCGCGCCACGTAGGCGTCGAGTTCGGCCTGATTGGGCAGCTTGCCCTTGAGCAGCAGGTAGGCGACCTCCTCGAAGCGGGCATGCTCGGCCAGGTCGTGAATATCGTAGCCGCGATAGGTCAGCCCCGAGCCGCTCTTGCCCACGGTGCAAAGCGCCGTGCTGCCGGCGCTCTGGCCGCGCAGGCCGGCGGTGTTGGACGCAGTCTCTGCCATGACGTGTCTCCTTGCCTTGTTATGCTGTCAGCCTCTTTACACAATCCCTGCCCGGGCGCCGGATATGTCCGGCAACCGCCCGGGGCAGCGCTTAGCGATCCTTGTCGAACAGCTCATCGAGCTTGCGCTCGAAGGCGTGGTAATCGAGGAAGTCGTAGAGTTCATCGCGGGTCTGCATCAGCTCGACCACGTCGTGCTGGTGGCCCTGCTCGTGGATGCTGCGATAGACCTTGAGCGCCGCGGCGTTCATGGCGCGGAACGCCGAGAGCGGGTACAGCACCATCCGGCAGCCCACCTCGCCCAGCTCCTGCTGGGTGAACAGCGGCGTGGCGCCGAATTCGGTGATGTTGGCGAGAATCGGGGCGTCGACCCCTTCACAGAAGGCGCGGTAATCCTCGAGGGAATGCACGGCCTCGGCGAAGATCGCGTCGGCGCCGGCCTCGATGCAGGCATTGGCGCGGTCGACGGCCGCCTCGAGCCCTTCCTTCTGGAAGGCATCGGTACGGGCGATCAGGTAGAACTCCGGATCCAGGCGCGCATCGGCGGCGGCCTTGATGCGGTCGACCATCTCCTGCCTAGAGACGATCGCCTTGTTGGGGCGGTGCCCGCAGCGCTTCTGGGCCACCTGGTCCTCGAGATGGACCGCAGCAACGCCGGCTCGACCCATCTCGCGGATGGTGCGGGCGATGTTGAAGGCCCCGCCCCAGCCGGTGTCGATATCCACCAGCAGCGGCACGTCGGTGGCGGCGGTGATGCGCCGGGCGTCCTCGACCACGTCGTTCATGGTGGTCATGCCCAGGTCGGGCAGGCCGAAGGAGGCGTTGGCCACGCCGCCGCCGGACAGGTAGATCGCCGAATGGCCGACCTTTTCCGCCATCAGCGCGGAATAGGCATTGATGGTGCCGACGATGGGCAACGGGCGCTGCGCGTCGAGGGCGGCGCGAAAGCGCGCCCCGGGGGTGAGTCGGGTCATGGTGTCTTCCTCTGGAGGGGGGGCACGGGCGGTTGTTCGGCTTCCTGCTCGAGCACGGCGGCGTAGCGCTTGGCCACGTTCTCGCGGGAGGCGCTGACATGGCGGCGCATCAGCAGCTCGGCGAGCTCCTCGTCGCCCGCCTCGATGGCGTCGACGATGCGATGGTGCTCGACGAAGGCCCGCCGCGGGCGCGCGCCACTGGCACTGAACTGGGTGCGATACAGCCGCACCAGGTAGTAGAGGTCGTCGCAGAGCAGGGTCATCAGCATGCGGTTGTGGCTGCCCTGGACGATGCGATAGTGGAAGTCGAGATCGCCCTCGCGCTGGTAGTAGGCCTCGCCGCGGGACAGGTCCGACTGGCGCTCGTGAAACGCCAGCACCTCGCGCAGCCCGGCGATCTCCTCGGCGGTCATGTGGCGCGCCGCCAGCCGCGCGGCCATGCTTTCCATGGCCTCGCGCACATCGAACAGCTCGAGCAGCTCGCGCATCGTGAGCTTGACCACGCGCGCGCCGACGTGGGGGACGCGCTCGATGAGCCGATGGGTCTCGAGCCGGCGCATCGCCTCGCGCAGCGGCCCTCGCGAAATGCCGTAGGTCTTGGCCAGGCCCGGCTCGGTGATCTTGGTGCCGGGTGCCAGTTCGCCGCGCACTATGGCATCCTGCAGCTGGTTGAATACGCGCTCGGCGAGGGTGCGAACTTCGGGAACGGGAGTGTCCTGCATGTCATGCTCGCCATTGTCGACAATCTGGATTGTCTTGCACTCTAGTCAGCCCGTCGATGAGCGTCAACACCCCGTTTGCTTCCGGCTGTTAGACCTTTGGTGAGTCACCTCTCCGGGGCTTGCAACAGCATTGTCGACAATAAGCGCGCTCCACGATCAACGACGCCGCGCCCCGGTGCCTGATAGAATACGCCCCTTCCCACGCCAGACCGCCGCGCATGACCGACCGACTCGACATCACCCCGCTGCCCTATCATGGCACCCCCATGGCCCGCTTCGCCGCACTGCGCCACCGGCCCGGCGCGGTGCTGCTGGACAGCGGCAGGCCCGAGGCCCCGAGCGGGCGCTTCGACATCCTGGCCAGCGACCCGCTGACCACGCTGAGCGTGGATGCCGCGGGTCGGGTCACGGCGGATGACGGCAGCCCCCTGCCCGAGAGTCCCTTCGCCGCCCAGCAGGCACTGCTGCAACGGCTGCCGAGCGATGTGCCCGACAGCGAGCTGCCCTTCCTCGGCGGCCTGATCGGCTACTGGAGCTATGATCTGAACCGCCACCTCGCCCCTCTCGAGGGCCGCGCCCGCCCTGTTACCGACCTACCGTTGAGCCGCGTGGGCCTCTACGACTGGGCGATCATCGAGGACCATCAGCAGCACCGCGCCTGGCTGGTGGCCGGCGCCACGCGCCGCGCCCAGGTTCTCGACTGGCTCACCCGGGCGTCCCCGGACGCGGCGCCGTTCGCTCTCGACGCGCCCTTCGCCGCCGAACTCGACCGCGACGCCTACGGCGAGCGCTTCCGCCGCGTGCAGGCCTACATTCGCGCCGGGGACTGCTACCAGATCAACCTGGCCCAGCGCTTCAGCGCGCCCTTCCGCGGCAGCCTGTGGGACGCCTACCAGCGCCTGCGCCGGGCCACGCCCACGCCCTTCGGCGGCTTTCTGGCCTGGGACGACAAGGCCTTGCTGTCGGTCTCGCCGGAACGCTTCATCGCCGTGCGCGACGGCCGGGTCGAGACGCGGCCCATCAAGGGCACGCGGCCGCGGGGCGCCACGCCCGAGGCGGATCGCCGGGAGGCCGAGGCGCTCACCGGCAGTCTCAAGGATCGCGCCGAGAACGTCATGATCGTCGACCTGCTGCGCAACGACCTGGGCCGGGTCTGCCGGCCGGGCAGCGTGCGGGTCCCGCAGCTGTGCGGGCTGGAGAGCTACGCCAACGTGCACCATCTGGTCAGCGTGGTCCGGGGCGAACTGGCCGCCGGCCGGTCGGCGCTCGACCTGCTGGCCGCCGCCTTCCCCGGCGGTTCGATCACCGGCGCCCCCAAGATTCGCGCCATGCAGATCATCGACGAACTCGAGCCCGGCCAGCGCAGCGTCTATTGCGGCAGTCTCGGCTACGTGGACGTGCGCGGTCACATGGATACCTCGATCGCCATCCGCACGGTGGTGGCCGACGGCGATCGGCTGCACATCTGGGGCGGCGGCGGGCTGGTCGCGGACTCCGACGAGGAAGCCGAGTATCAGGAAACCCTGGCCAAGATCACCCGCCTGATGGAGGCCCTCGACGCATGATCGGCCCGCGGAGCGCCCCGTCATGAGAGCCACTTCGCCGAGCGCCAGTGCCGATACGCACGACAGCGTCGCGCGCTACCACGCGCGGCGGCGTCGCCAGCGGCGCCTGCTGGCCGGCATGGCCGGGCTGACGCTGCTCGCCCTGCTGGTGGAAGTGGCCACCGGGCCCGGCGGCTACCCGCTCGACGACGTGCTGAGCGCGCTGCTGACCCCGGACCGGGCCGTGCCCACGCTGCGCGCCATCGTCTGGGAGGTGCGCCTGCCGGTGGCGCTGATGGCGGTGCTGACCGGGGCCAGCCTGGCCATGGCCGGCGCCGAGATGCAGACGCTGCTCAACAATCCGCTGGCCGATCCCTTCACGCTGGGTATCGCCTCCGCCGCCAGCGTCGGCGCCGCGCTGAGCCTGGTGCTGGGCGTGCAACTGGTGCCGCTGGTGGGCCCCTGGCTGATCGCCGGCAACGCCTTCCTGATGGCCATGGCCGCGGCCCTGACCCTGTGGGCCGTCAACCGCTGGCGCGGCGTCGGCGTCCAGGGGCTGGTGCTGCTGGGCATCGCCATCATGTTCTTCTTCAACGCCCTGCTGGGGCTGCTGCAGTTCGTCGCTTCCGCCGAGGCCTTGCAGCAGCTGACCTTCTGGTCGCTGGGCAGCCTGAGCCGTGCCGACTGGCCCGCGGTGGCGCTGGTCGCCGTGGTGCTTGCGGTCTGCGGCATCGGCTTCGCGCGCGGACGCTGGCAGCTCACCGCCCTCGGCCTGGGCGAGGCCCATGCCCACTCGCTGGGCATCGATACCCAGACGCTGCGCCTGCGCGCCCTGCTGGGCGCCTCGCTGCTGGCCGCGGCCACGGTGGCCTGCGTCGGCACCATCGGCTTCGTCGGCCTGGTCGGCCCGCATATCGCCCGGCTGCTGGTGGGCGAGGACCAGCGGGTGTTCCTGCCCATGGCGACCCTGTGCGGGGCCTTGCTGATGAGTGTCACCGCGACGCTGGCCAAGTCCGTGGTCCCCGGCCTGGTGGTGCCGATCGGCCTCATCACGGCGCTGATCGGCCTGCCGTTCTTCGTCTCGCTGATCCTGCGCAGCCGCACGGAGCCCTGGGGATGAGCCTGCAGGTCGACGCCCTGTACTGCCGTCGCGACGGCCGCCCGGTGCTCGACGGCGTCGGCCCGCTCGAGGCCCGTGGCGGCGAGATCACCGCCCTGATCGGCCCCAACGGGGCCGGCAAGTCCACGCTCCTGCGCAGCATCGCGGGCCACCAGCCGGCCGGCGGCGAGATCCGGCTCGACGGCGCCTCGTTGCGCCACCAGCCGCTGGCTCGTCTTGCCCGCCACCTCTATTACCTGCCACCCAACACCGCGACCGCCAGCCGCCTGCCGGTGTTCGAGACCCTGCTGCTGGCCCTGCGCACCCGGGGCTGTCCTGCCGACGCCCCCGCGACCCTCGAGCGCATCCGGACCATGCTGCACCAGCTCGAACTCGACACACTGGCCGAGCGCCCGCTGGCCCAGCTGTCCACCGGGCAGCGCCAGCGCGTGGCCGTCGCCCAGGCGCTGATCCGCGAGCCCCGACTGCTGCTGCTCGACGAGCCCACCAGTGCGCTGGACCTGCATCACCAGCTGCGCGTGCTCGATGACCTGCAACAGCGCGCCAGGCAACAGGGCCAGATCATCGTCATCGCGCTGCACGACCTGACCCTCGCCGCCCGCTTCGCCGATCGGCTCTGGGTGCTCGACCGGGGATGTCTGGTGGCTCAGGGCGAGCCCGGCGAGGTACTCACCGCCGACCTGCTGCGGCGCGTCTATGCCATCGAGGCCGAGGTGGATACCGGCGGCCCGGCCGGCGCCCGCATCACGCCGCTGGCGGCCACCCGGCGACCCGACGGCGGTGGCGGCACGCCCTGACGCCAAGACCGGCGCCGTGGTGCGCGGCGGCCTCTTAGCGCCAAATCATCTAAATGGGTGATTCATACTGAAATTTACGCTATATAAGCATCGAACCAAACATTATTGGGGCGGCCTGTAGCGGCTTTGCTACCGTAGACGCATTTCACGGATTCACGCCCTTCGAGGAGCGCCGCATGACCCTGGATATCGACGCCGTCAACCGAGAACTCGGCCATGACCCCGAGGCCCTGACCCGCTGGGCGCTGGAGCTCGACAAGCGCGCCATCTGCACCACCAACTTCCGACCCTTCGAGGCGGTGATCCTGCATCTGGCGACGCGCTTTCAGCCCGACATCCCGGTGGTATGGATGGACTCCGGCTACAACACCGAGGCCACCTACCGGTTCGCCGACGAACTCGCCCAACGCCTGTCGCTGAACCTGACGATCTATCACCCGCGCCGCTCGCGGGCGCATCGCGAGGCGGTGGACGGCCCCCTGCCGGGAATCGACGACCCGCGCCATGCCGCCTTCACCGAGGAGGTCAAGCTCGAGCCCTTCAACCGCGCCCTGCGCGAGATGGCCCCCGAGGTGTGGCTGACCGCCCTGCGTGCCGAGGACACCGCCCAGCGCGCCCGGATGCAGCCCGTCTCGCTCAACGCCGACGGCCTGATCAAGGTCGCGCCGGTACTGCACTGGACCGCGAAGGACATGTACCAGTACCTGCAGCGCTTCGACCTGCCCAACAACTTCGACTACTTCGACCCCACCAAGGTCGAGGAGAAGCGCGAGTGCGGCCTGCATCTGCAGCACTGACCGATCGCCTGCCCTGAACGACGGAACCCCGCCATGCGCGGGGTTCTCTGCATTCGAGACTCGTCACTCGCCGGGCGTCAGCGTACCGGCAGCTCGAGCCCCTCGAACAGCGCCCGCTCGTGGCGCGGTCCGGCGGCCAGCGCGGCGTCGACCCGGTCGCGGTCGAGATGCGGGGCGAAACGCTGAATGAAGTCGTACATGTAGCCGCGCATGAAGGTGCCGCGACGAATGCCGATCTTGGTGGTCGAGCTCTCGAACAGGTGCCCGGCGTCCAGCGGCACCAGATCGGTGTCGGTCTGCGGGTCCACCGCCATGTGGGCGACGATGCCCACGCCCAGGCCCAGGCGTACGTAGGTCTTGATGACGTCGGCATCGGCGGCGGTGAGCACCACATTGGGGGTGAGCCCCCGGGCGCGGAAGGCCTCGTCGAGCTGCGAGCGGCCGGTGAAGCCGAACACGTAGGTCACCAGCGGGTACTCCGCCAGGCGCTCCAGGGTCAGCTCGCCCAGCTTGGCCAGCGGGTGGTCCTCGGGCACCAGCACGCAGCGATTCCAGCGGTAGCACGGCAGCAGCACCAGGTCGTTGAACAGCTCCAGCGACTCGGTGCAGATCGCGAAATCGGCCTGCCCCGTGCTCACCATCTGGGCGATCTGCTTGGGCGTGCCCTGCTGCATGTGCAGCGCCACGTCGGGGTACTTGCGGGTGAACTCGCTGATCAACGGCGGCAGCGCGTAGCGGGCCTGGGTATGGGTGGTGGCGATCGACAGGCTGCCGCGGCGCTCGTCGCTGTGTTCCTGGGCGACTTCCTTGATATTGTCGACGGTACGCAGCACCTCGCCGGCCAGCTCGATGATCGACTCGCCGGCCGGCGTCACCCGCGTCAGGTGCTTGCCGCTGCGCGCGAAGATCTCCACACCCAGTTCGTCCTCCAGCAGGCGGATCTGCTTGGAAATGCCCGGCTGGGAGGTGAACAGGCTCTGGGCGGTGGCCGAGACGTTGAGGTTGTGCCGGGTGACTTCCCAGATGTAGCGAAGCTGCTGCAGTTTCATGCGCGTGCGACTCCTGACCGCCGCCCGCTATTGCCTTGACATCGACAAGGGAATAATGGGCAGCCTATCAATTACCTAATAGAATATAGGGAGCATCATAGACGCCCGCGCCGACAGCGGCAAGCGATCGCGACCGCGGCGTGCCTGCCGATAGACCGCTCCTATCAAAGGGCTGAACCCAGCGTATTTGCCAGCGGGAGGCTCCAAGGCTACCATCGACCGACTACGCTAGAGTCAGCGCAAGCAATCTGGAGATTCACATGGCTAATAACGTCGATGTCACCACCGCCAACTTCGAGCAGGAGGTGCTGAAGGCCGACAAGCCCGTCCTGCTGAAGTTCTGGGCGCCCTGGTGCGGCCCCTGCAAGATGATGGCGCCGGTGGTCGAGGAAGTCGCCGACGAGAAGGCCGATACCCTCAAGGTCGTCAGCGTCAATGTCGACGATGCTCCGGACATTGCCGCCGAGCATGGCGTGCGCGGCGTACCGACCGTGATGCTGTTCAAGTCCGGCGCCAAGGTCGCCTCGTTGGTCGGCGCCCAATCGAAGTCGCAGCTGGTTCAGTTCATCGATCAGAACGCCTGATCACAACGAGCGCTCGCGTCTCGTAACGCCGCCCCATCCAGCCATGGGGCGGCGTTTTCGTATCCCCGTATCGCGTCAATACTCCCGGCGTCCGCCCAGCATTCTCGCCAGCCAGCGTGTCTCGGGATGACTGTTGAGGGCGATCTTCAGCGTCATGGTCAGCGGCACCGCGAGCAGCATTCCCACCGGCCCCAGGATCCACCCCCATACTACCAGCGACAGAAAGGCCACCAAGGTCGAAAGCCCCAGGGTATGGCCCATCACCCGTGGCTCGATGAGATTGCCGATCACGAAGTTGATGACCAGATAGGCCAGCGCCAGCACACTCGCCTTCGCCAGACCGCCGTCGGGCATCACCAGGGTCAGCATCACGGCCGGCACCGCCGCCAGGGCCGAACCGATGTTGGGAATGTAGTTGAGACTGAACGCCAGCGTTCCCCACAGCAGCGGGAACTGCACCCCCAGCAGCAGGCAGGCGAGATAGATCAGTGCCCCGGTGACCAGGCTGATGACCGTCTTGATCGCCAGGTAGCACTTGAGATTGTGACTGAATTCATTGAAACGGCGCAGACTCGGCACCGGATTGTCGAGCGACTCGGCAACCTTCTCGCGAAAGTCCAGGGTCTCGAAGAGCATGAAGATCACCAGCAGGATGATCAGCACGCTCTGCGACAGCAGGTTGCCGATACCGCCGAGGAACGTCGGCACCATCTGCGTCGCAGTCGTGGGGTCCAGCCACTCCGACATGCGCCGCGGCTGGATGTAGACGCCCATGTTGCTCAACCAGTTGAGCACCGTGAGATAGTGCTTGCGCAGTTGGTCCTCGAGCTGGGGCAACGCTTCCATGAAGGTCGTGAAGCTGCTGGCCAGCAGAGTGCCCAACAGGGTGAAGAAGAGGCAGAGGATCAGCAACGTCAGCAACACCGAGAGACGCCGGCTCACGCCCAGGCGATACAGCCAGTGAACCGGGGCCGTGCAGATCACCGCGATGAACAGCGACAGCAGCAGCGGTACCAACAGATCGGCGCCGAGCTTCATGCCGCCGATGATGACCACCAGCGCAGCCAGGGTCAGCATCAATTGAAACGGGATGTCCCGCTTGTCGGGATTCGTGTCGTGATCCATGTCGCCTTCCCGGCCGGTGTCGAGGCCCCATGATGGCCTCAACACCCGCCGACGACAATCCGGACTCCGGTGCGCCAGCCTCTCGCGCAGCGGTTGCTCAGAGGCGGAAGCCCAGGTCGAAGTCCTCGGCGTCCAGCGCCATCAGCGATTCGCCCCCCGCACGGATCATCTCGGCATGCGCTCGGGTACGCGGCAACAGCCGCTGATAATAGAACTCGGCGGTCGTCCGCTTGGCTCGATAGAAGGCGGCGTCCCCGGCCCCCTCCGCCAGCGCCTGTTCGGCACGCGCCATGGCACGCGCCCACAGATAGGCCAGCGTGACATAGCCGGAATAGAGCAGATAGTCGACGCTCGCCGCCCCCACCTCTTCGCGATCGTTCATCGCCTTCATGCCCACCGCCAGGGTCAGCTCGCCCCATTCGGCATTGAGACGAGCCAGCGGCTCGATGAAGGGCTTGAGCCCCTCGTTGTCAGCATTCGCCTGACAGAACTTGTGGATCTCCTTGGTGAAGACCTTGAGCGTCTCGCCCTGGCTCATCAGCACCTTGCGTCCCAGCAGGTCGAGCGCCTGGATGCCGGTAGTGCCTTCATAGAGGCGGGTGATGCGAGCATCGCGGACGAACTGCTCCATCCCCCACTCCTGAATGAAGCCATGGCCGCCGAAGACCTGCAGCCCCTCGTTGGTCGCCTCGAAGCCCAGCTCGGTCAGGAAGGCCTTGACGATCGGGGTCAGCAGGCCGAGCAGCGTTTCGGCACGGTCGCGCTCCTCGGCATCCGCGGCGTGACCGGCGATGTCGACCAGCTGCCCGGTATACATCACCAGCATGCGACCGCCCTCGGCCAACGCTTTCTGGGTCAGGAGCATGCGCCGCACGTCGGGATGCACGATAATCGGATCCGCCGGCTTGTCGACCGCCCTGGTCCCGGACAACGCACGCATCTGCAGACGATCGCGGGCGTAGGCCAGCGAATTCTGGTAGCTCGCCTCCATCAGCCCCAGCCCCTGAATGCCCACCCCGATGCGCGCCTCGTTCATCATGGTGAACATGCAGGCCAGGCCCTTGTGCGGCGGCCCCACCAGATAGCCCGTGGCCCCGTCGAAGTTCATGACGCAGGTGGCGTTGCCGTGGATGCCCATCTTGTGTTCGAGCGAGCCGCAGGTCACGCCATTGCGCTCACCCGGATTGCCATCGGCGTCGGGCAGGAATTTCGGCACCACGAACAGCGAAATACCGCGGGAACCTTCCGGCGCATCGGGCAGCTTGGCCAGCACCAGGTGCACGATGTTCTCGGCCAGGTCGTGCTCGCCGGCGGAGATGAAGATCTTGGTGCCGGTAATTCGGTAGGCGTCGTCACCCTCGGGAACGGCGCGGGTCTTGATCAGCCCCAGGTCGGTCCCGCAGTGCGGCTCGGTCAGGCACATGGTGCCCGTCCAGACACCTTCGACCAGCTTGCTCAGGTAGGTGGCCTTCTGGGGCTCGCTGCCGTGATGGCGCAGGGCGTCGGCTGCACCGTGAGAGAGCCCCGGATACATGCCCCAGGCCAGGTTGCTCGCGCAGATCATCTCCGACAGCGCCAGCCCCAGCGAGGCCGGCAGCCCCTGGCCGCCATGCTCGACGGGGCCGGACAAGCCCGGCCAGCCGCCCTCGACGTACTGGGCGTAGGCTTCCTTGAAGCCCTGTGGTGTCTTCACGTCACCACCTTCCAGCAGGCAGCCTTCCTGATCACCGCGCTGATTGAGCGGCAGCAATACCTCGCGGGCGAAACGCCCGCCTTCTTCGAGAATCGCCTCGACGATATCGGGCGTGGCCTCCTCGCCATTGGGCAGACGCGCATAGTGGCCGGGATAGTCGAGCATCTCGTTCATCACGAAACGCAGATCACGCAGCGGGGCCTGATAGTCGGGCATCCTGGGCTCTCCTCGAATGGCAGCGGGAACGGCCGTGCAGCGGCCGCACTAAAACAGTCGTTTGAAACTAGAGCCACACCCGCACGAAGTCAAGCGTTCGTTTTAATTTGCAGATAGGCGTCTTGGGAACCGGATCGGGTCGATTCAGGTCATGCGGATACCGCCGTCGAGCCGGATCGTCTCGCCGTTGAGCATGACGTTGGTGATGCCCTGCTCCACCAGCGCCGCATACTCCGTGGCACGCCCCAGCCGCTTGGGAAACGGCACCGCCGCCGACAGCGACGCCACCGCGTCATCGGGGATGCCCTGCATCATCGGCGTCTCGAACACGCCCGGGGCGATGCTCAGCACACGCACGCCGTGGCGCGACAGCTCGCGGGCCAGCGGCAGGGTCATCCCCGCCACCCCGGCCTTGGAGGCACTGTAGGCCGCCTGCCCCACCTGGCCGTCGAAGGCGGCGATCGACGCCGTGGTGATCACCACGCCGCGCTCGCCGTCCTCGCCCTCGGGCGCGTTGCGCGCCATGGCCGCCGCCGCCAGTCGCACCACGTTGAAGGTGCCGGTCAGGTTGATCGCCACCGTGCGTGCGAAGTCATCCAGCGAGGCCGGGGCGCCGTCGCGATCGAGCAGCTTGGCGACGCTGACCACCCCGGCACAGTGCACGAGCCCGTGCAGGCCGCCCCGGGCCACGGCTCGATCCACCGCCGCCTGCATGGCATCGGCATCGAGTATGTCACCGCACACCGCCTCGGCCGGTTCGCCGAGCGAGGCGGCCAGCGCGTTCACCGCCTCGCTGCGGTCACTCAGCACCACCCGAGCGCCTCCCGCCACCAGCCGCTCGGCGGTCGCCGCCCCCAGCCCGGATGCCGCCCCGGTCACCAGGAACTGTCGGTCACGTATCTGCATCTCGTCTTCTCCTGTGGCCCTGATGCTGAAGCTAGTCCGGGACGGCCCGTCCGTCACTCGCGGGTGATCATGGCCACCAGTGCCCGCGCCAGATCCTCCGCGGTGCGCCCGCCCTCGCCGACCGTGTCCGAGGGGCTGTACCAGCGTACCGTCCAGTTGAGCGACCCCAGCACGAAACGGCGCACCAGGAAGGCGTCTCCCGTGATGATCCCGGCGGCGATCGCCTCGTCGATCACCTGCTCCCATAGCCGCTCGTAGGCGTCACGCAATGGCACCAGCCGCTCCCGCGAGGCCGCGTCGAGACGCCGCCACTCGTAGAGGGCGACCACATGCGCGTTGCGATCGCTGAGCAGGGTTTCCAGATGGGCCCGGGCCATGGCATGCAGGCGCGCCCGCGGCCGGGGCTCGGCCTCCGCCAGCTCCCGCCGGGCGATCGCCAGGGCGCGCTGCGTGCCCTCCTCGATCACCGCGCAGAGGATCGCCTGCTTGTCGCGGAAGTGGTGGAACAGGCTGCCGGACTTGATGCCCATCGCCTGGGCCAGCATGCGCACCGTGGTACGGTCGAAGCCCGTCTCGACGAAAAGACGAGCCGCGATGCCGACCAGCTCCTTGCGGCGCGACGAGGCGTTTTCTAGAGTCATTCTTGAACGAGCGCTTGCTTGGTTTCATCCGAGCAAACCACAGGGGTCAGAGCGGGTCAACGCGCCGGCCGCCCCGTGCTCGACCCGCGCCCAGCCTCGGAGACCGCCCATGAACGCCGCAGACGAGATCGTCATCCTCTCGGGAGCCAGAACCCCCATGGGCAGCCTGCTGGGGAGCCTGTCAAGCATCAGTGCCCCGGAACTGGGCGCCGTCGCCGTGCGCGGTGCCATCGAGCGCGCCGGGGTCGAGCCCGGCGAGATCGACGAGGGCCTGATGGGCTGCGTGCTGCCTGCCGGGCTCGGCCAGGGGCCGGCGCGTCAGGCCCTGCGCCGCGCGGGCGTGCCCGACGCCTGCGGGGCGACCACCGTCAACAAGCTGTGCGGCTCGGGCATGAAGGCGGCCATGCTGGCCCACGACCTCCTGCGCGCCGGCAGCGGCTCGCTGGTGGTCGCCGGGGGCATGGAGTCGATGTCCAACGCCCCGCACCTGCTGCCCGGCGCCCGCGCCGGCTACCGGCTGGGCCACGGTGCGCTCAAGGATCACCTGTTCCTCGACGGCCTGGAGGATGCCGAGAGCGGCCGGCTGATGGGCGCCTTCGCCCAGCAGGTGGCCGATGACCGCGGCTACTCCCGCGAGCGCATGGACGACTTCGCCATCGCTTCCCTGGAGCGCGCCATGGCCGCCGACCGGCATGGCGAACTCGCCGACGAGATCGTGCCGGTGAGCGTGACCTCCCGGCAGGGAACGAGCCGGGTCGAGCAGGACGAGCAGCCCTTCAGTGCCAAGCTGGAGCGCATTCGTTCCTTGCGACCGGCCTTCGGCGAACACGGGACCATCACCGCCGCCAATGCCAGCTCCATCTCGGACGGTGCCTCGGCACTGCTGCTCGCCCGTCGCGATGCCGCCGAGGCGCGCGGCCTGACACCCCAGGCGCGGATACTCGGCCACGCCACGCATTCCCGCCACCCGAGCGAGTTTACCCTGGCGCCCGTCGGCGCCGTCGGCAAGCTGCTCGAGCGACTCGACTGGCACGTCGACGACGTCGACCTCTTCGAAATCAACGAGGCCTTCGCGGTGGTGACGCTGATCGCCATGGACGAACTGAACCTGCCCCACGAGCGAGTCAATGTGTTCGGCGGTGCCTGCGCCCAGGGCCATCCGATCGGCTCGAGCGGCTCGCGGATCCTCGTCACGCTGCTCAACGCCCTGCGCCGGCGCGGCGGCCGGCGGGGCATCGCCAGCCTGTGCATCGGCGGCGGCGAGGCCACCGCCGTGGCCATCGAACGGCTCGACTGAGCCGCCGCTCAGTGGCCCGGATGCGCGAACTCGACCGGCCGGCGCAGACAGAACACCGGGATGCCGGCCGCCGCCACCGCCTCGACCAGCCGGTCGGCCATGCCGGGCTCGAGCACGAACATCACCTCCTCCGGGCGATCGGCCAGCTCGAAGAAGTGTGCCGAATGGCGATGCCCGTCCTCGCCCGCGCTCATCTCGCCGGCGCGCCGCGTCAGCCGAGTGATACCCAGCCCGTGCGCCTCGTCGATCACCGCCTCCAGCGCCGAACGGCCGTGATGACGACGCGACTCCGGCGCCATGAAGATCACCTCGAATCCCTGCTGCCAGGCTGTCATCGTATTGCCCCCGCCAGGTTGCGCATCAGTTGAAAGGTCGCCATGCCCACGGCAGTCATGGCCAGCGAACCGCCGACATGCAGCACGATGCCGGTCAGCGCCAGGCTCCAGCGCCCGCCCTGCAGGGCGGAAAGCATCTCCGCGGAAAAGGTCGAGAAGGTGGTCAGCGCGCCGAGAAAGCCGGTGACCACGAAGAGCCGCCATTCCGGCGCCAGCGGCAGCTGGCCGAACAACGCGATGGCCACGCCGATCAGCCAGGCACCGAGCCAGTTGGCCACCAGGGTGCCGGGCGGCAGCGAGGGAAACAGTGCATTGAGCCACAGGCCGAGCAGCCAGCGCAGGTTGGCCCCCAGCGCCGCGCCACTGCCGATGGCGATGATCGATAACCACATGAGGAAGGACCCTGTCCTGTTGCCGAACATAATCAAGAACGCGAGACGCACAGGATCAGAACGCACGACGCCTGCTGCGCCACCCGGGCGCCTCGCAGGCATCATTAACCGTGAGTACGGTGGTTTGGCGGGCCGGAAACACCGTGCCGCCGGGAGGCATGCCATCTCCCGGGCGATAGGTTTAGCATGCCCTCCCGCGAGGGTTCAAGGCCTGCCGCGGGCAGGCTTGCGATCAGCCGTAACGGCCGGTGATGTAGTCCTCGGTCTTCCTGATGTGTGGATTGGAGAACATCACCCGCGTATCGTTGTACTCGATCAGCTCGCCAAGATGGAAGAACGCTGTGTAGTCCGCAACGCGGGCGGCCTGCTGCATGTTATGCGTGACCGTGACGATGGTGAACTGCTGCTTGAGCTTGTCCATCAGGTCTTCGATGGTCGCCGTCGAGATCGGATCGAGCGCCGAAGTCGGTTCATCCATCAGGATCACGTCGGGTTGCACGGCAATCGCCCGGGCGATACACAGACGCTGCTGCTGACCGCCCGAGAGCGAGGTGCCCGGCTGGTGCAGCTTGTCCTTGACCTCGTTCCATAGCCCAGCGTCTCGCAGTGCGCGCTCGACCAGCTCGTCCTGTTCGGCCTTGCGCCCAACCAGATCATGCATGCGCGGCGCGTAGGCGATATTCTCGTAGATCGACTTTGGGAACGGGTTGGGCTTCTGAAAGACCATGCCCACCCTGCGGCGCAGGGCCACCTCGTCCATCTTTGTCTCGTTGACATCGCGGCCGTCCATCTCCACCAGCCCCTGGATGCGCACGCTCTTGATCAGGTCATTCATGCGGTTGAGGCAACGCAGGAAGGTCGACTTGCCACAGCCCGAGGGGCCGATCAGCGCAGTGACGTTCTTCTGATAGATGTCGATGTTGATGTTCTTCAGCGCCTGATGCTCGCCGTACCAGAGATTGAGATCGCGCACGCGAATGCTCAACTCGTGGTTAGCCTCCTTGTTGCGATTGACCGGCTCGCCCGGCTGCCCCGCCTGGGGTGCGTGAGTCCTTGTGGAATCGCCCGTTGGCACGTCGATGGCCTGCCCCTTCGCCTGGGTAGTCTGTTCGTTGAGCATGAATCGTGTCCTCGAGATAGTCGCCGGCTTACCAGCGACGTTCGAATTTCTTGCGCAGCAACACTGCAGTGGCATTGAGCGTGATCAGCACCGCGAGGAGGACCAGAATGCCGCCGGCGGTCTTCTCGACGAAGGCGGGGCTCGGGTCGCCCGCCCACGTGAAGACTTGCGCCGGCATCACCGTGGCGGCGTTGGTAAACGAGGCCGAGACATCGGGAATGAAGGCCACCATACCGACAATGATCAGTGGTGCGGTCTCGCCCATCGCCTGGGCCATGCCGATGATCGACCCGGTCAGGATGCCCGGCAGCGACAGCGGCAGGACATGATCGCGCACTACCTGCCAGCGTGAACAGCCCACACCGAAGGCGGCCTGGCGGATGCCATCCGGCACACTGCGTAGCGCCGTGCGGGTGGCGATGATGATCACCGGCAGCGTCATCAACGCCAGCGTCAGGCCACCCACCAGCGGCGAGGAGCGCGGCACGCCGAAGAAGTTGATGTAGACCGCCAGCCCCAGAAGACCGAAGAGAATCGACGGGACCGCGGCCAGGTTGTTGATGTTGATCTCGATGATCTGGGTAAGATGGTTGTCGGGTGCGAACTCCTCGAGATAGACCGCGGTCATCACTCCGACCGGGAAACACACAGCCATGGTCACGATCAGCGTCATCACCGTGCCCATCGCTGCCGCGGCGATCCCCGCCATTTCGGGCATCCGCGAGTCACCTGTGGTGAAGAAGGTAGTATTGAAGCGCAGCTCGGCACGCCCCTGCTCGACCAGTCGATCGACGACGCGCTTCTCCTTGGGACGAAGTTCCGAATTGTGCCCCTTTAGATACTGATCGACAGTGCTGTCGGCGATCACCCACTCCATACGCTGCGTGCCGAGCAGCTCTGGATTTTCTTCCATCCGTGATGGAATCAGGCGCAGGTAGCCACGGCTGACCAGCGAGCGCACGTCGTCGCCCACCGCCGCAGGCGGAATCTCCCGGGCCTGCTCACTGTAGTTCACCTCGATCTGAATCTGGGCCTGCTGGAAGGCGGGCAGCCCCTTGACCAGCATGTCGCCAATGAACACCACCAGGAAGGCCGCAGCGAGGATCAGCGCGCCCATCGACATCCGCTTGAGGTTGGCCGAGCGCCGATGTCGCCGCCTGAGCTGGGCGGTGATCTCGTCGAAGGATTGGCTCATGAGTGTAACGAACCTCGTCGTATCACAGAGTGTTGGTGCGGTACTTTTCGCGGAAGCGGCGAATCATCAGTACCGACACCATGTTGAGGGCCAAGGTGACCACAAACAGCACCAGCCCCAGGGCAAAGGCGGACAATGTCTCGGCGCTTTCGAACTCCTGGTCGCCGGTCAACGCAGCGACGATACGCACGGTCACCGTGGTCATGTCTTCGAGCGGGTTGGCGGTCAGGTTGGGACGCATGCCGGCAGCCATCACCACGATCATCGTCTCCCCCAGCGCACGGGAGACGGCGAGCAGCGAGGCCGAGATGATGCCCGGCAGCGACGCGGGCAGCACCACACTCTTGATAGTCTCGCTCTTGGTCATGCCCAGCGCCAGTGAACCCTCGCGCATGCTGTCGGGAACCGCGTTGATCACGTCATCGGACAGCGACGAGATGAAGGGAATGATCATGATCCCCATCACCACACCCGGCGCAAGGGCGTTATTGTAGGAAGCATCGAGGCCGAAGAAGCCGGCGAAGTCGACGATGATCGGCGCCACGGTGATCGCCGCAAAGAAGCCATAGACCACCGTGGGGATGCCGGCCAGCACCTCCAGCACCGGCTTTGCCAGGGTACGGATCCGCGGCGGCGCGAATTCGGCCATGTAGATTGCCGCGAGCAGCCCGACCGGTATCGCCACGAGCATGGCGATCAACGAAATAATGAAAGTGCCTACGAACAGCGGCACCGAGCCGAACTGGGCAACGCTCTCCACCTCGCCGCCGCGTCCGGCCGCGGCGAGGAAACTATCGCCCGGCGCCCAGGTGGTGCCGGTGAGGAAATCCCAGAGGCTCTGCATCTGGAAGAAGCGGATCGCTTCGGAAATGATCGACAACAGGATGCCGAAGGTAGTCACGATCGACACCAGGGCTGCACAGGCCAGCGCCAGGCGAATCACCCGCTCGATGGCCTGACGAGCGTGAAAATCGGGACGCACCTGCATGACCCCGACGAACAGCCCAATGGCGGCAATCACCAGGCTTGCGGCAAGCAGGTAGGGCGTGGGTATCTCAGCACCCAGCAGCAGCATGACGAAGGCACCGACGGCCCCCACCAGAATGGCCGGGCCGGCCGTGGCCAGCACCGAAAACCAGGCGTACTGATCGGGCTGGGCATACATCGCCACCCCTGCCTGGCGCGTGCGCAAAGCCTTGGCGCGCGCCACGACGAATGCGATCAGGCCGAGCACCGCCAGCACCGCACAGAACGTCAGTAAAGTCAGGTTGGACAGCATAATCGGTCTCTTGCTACGGACCCCGCCCCGTCAGCCCCGGAACCAAATGACACTTGGCCCCGGGCCTCGAGGGCCTTTCGGTATGCAAACGGGCCGACGACTCTCGTCGCCGGCCTCGCTTCTCATGGGCGACGCTGACTTACTTGAGGTCGGCCAGTTCGAGCTTCTCGTGGTTCTTTACCTGCTGGCGCTGCATCTTGCGCATGTCTTCCGGCAGCGGGATCAGACCCAGCCCCTTGAGGTAACCCATCGGCCCGATCATCTTCTCGCTCATGAACAGGTTAGCGTACTCGTACATCGCCGGCACGCTGTCGGCGTGCTGGTTCTTGATGTAGAAGAACAGCGAACGCGACACCGGATAATCGCCAGAGCTGATCGTCTCGGGCGTGGGCTCGACACCGTCGATGCTGGCACCAGTCAGGGTGTCGGAATTCTCTTCCAGATAAGAGTAACCGAAAATGCCGAAGGCATCGGTATCCTCGGCCAGACGCTGAACGATCAGGTTGTCGTTCTCTCCAGCGTCGATGTAGGCACCATCCGAGCGGATGTCAGTGTAGGCCTTGCCACCGTAGGCCTTCATGTCTTCAGAGGCGGCTTCCATCACCAGTTCCTCGAAGGCATCGCGGGTCCCGGAAGTGGTGGGCGGTCCATAGACGGAGATCTCGCGATCCGGCAGCGACGGATCAATGTCGCTCCACTTCTTGTAGGGGTTGGCAACGAGCTTGCCATCCTGCGGCACCTTGGCGGCAAGCGCCAGGAAGATCTGCTTACGAGTCAGGTTGATCGGGTCGTTGTCGCTCGATTCGGCGAAGGCAATACCGTCATAGCCGATAGTCGCCTCGGTGATATCGGTGACCCCGTTCTTCTTGCAGCGCTCGAACTCGGAGACCTTCATGGGTCGAGAGGCGTTGGTGATGTCCGGAGTGTCCTCACCGACACCGGCGCAGAACAGCTTCAAACCGCCACCAGAGCCAGTGGATTCGATAACCGGCGTTTGGTAGTCGGTGGTCGCTCCGAACTCTTCCACGACATAGCTGGCAAACGGGTAGACCGTGCTCGAGCCGACGATGCGAAGCTGCTCACGGGCCTGGGCGACACCGACTACGCCCATCACGGCGGCGGCAACGGCAGTGGTCTTCAGGATGCGGTTCATGCGGGTAACTCCTGTCGATGAGAGTGTTCAACCTTCTCTCTGCACAAGATGCCGCAGGAAGATGACAGCTTCGTGACAGCCAACGGACGTGGAACGCCTGTCCGGGAAGCCAGCATCGTTCACTCCCATCCGCGGGGCGAAACGCAAGGCCAGCGGGCTCTTCAGTGCAGCGAGGACCGGGCGGCGCCTCCAGCCCCAGGGTGGCGCCTCCAGCCCCATGAAAGCAGCCAGGTCGGGAGCGTGACAGATCATCACGGTCAAGGAAAGGCCGGACACAGATCGCGCCGCCCCCTGACTCGCTGAGCGTCATGGCGATGCCGGTGCCTGCCGCAGGGCATGGCCAGACAGTACGCGCACTCCGACGTTGCCGATCACCGAGGCACCGACCATGGTCAGCACCATGGGCCAGGCACTGGGAATCTGGAAGGCCCCCACCAGCACCCCGGCCAGCGCGCCGCAGGAGAACTGGATGCTGCCCTGCATGGCCGTCGCCGTGGCGCTCATGTGTGGAAAGTGATCGAGCATTGACGACATGGCGTTGGGACCGATCAGCCCCTGCATGCCGACAAACACCACCAGCAAAGGTACCACCGAGTAGAGTGAATCCCAGCCGAGCGCGAAGACCGCCAGCAGGACGATGCCCATGACCAACTGAATC
Source organism: Modicisalibacter sp. (assembly GCF_055145905.1). Classification (NCBI taxonomy): domain Bacteria; kingdom Pseudomonadati; phylum Pseudomonadota; class Gammaproteobacteria; order Oceanospirillales; family Halomonadaceae; genus Modicisalibacter; species Modicisalibacter sp. Next base: position 240,994 of record NZ_JBSREH010000002.1, read on the forward strand.
GCCAGCCCCCAGAGCAGATTGTTCTGTGGCGAGAAATAGCGCAGCAGGCGAATATTGACGCGATTGGACGCCGACATCACCAGGATGTTGGCGCCGAAGACGAAGGGATAGGCCGCCGGTGACAGATCGAAATACTCCATGTAGAGAAACGGCGACCCGGTGATGAAGGCGAACATTCCGGCGAAGGACATCGACACCGCACAGATGTAGCCCATCGCCTCGCGGTGGGCGAGTACGCTGCGATAGTTGCCGAGCACTTGCACGAAGTTCGGCGCATCCGGGTCACGGCCATGGGTCTCCGGCAGGTAGCGGTGCAACAACCACAGCACGAAGCCCGCATAGCCGGCGAGGAAGGCGAAGATCAGCCACCAGTCCGCCAGGTAGAGCAGCGCACTACCCAGTGCCGGCGCCACCAAGGGTGCCAGCATCAAAATCATCACCATGGTCGACAGAACCTTGGCCGCCTCGCGTCCACTGAAGCAGTCGCGCACGATCGCCGCCGAGTTGACCACCGATGCCCCACCCCCCAGTGCCTGAAGGAAACGCAGCGCCCAGAGCATCTCCAGCGAATTCACTTGGGTGATCGCAAGGCTGGTCAGCAGAAAGACCACCACTCCGCCGAGCAGCACCGGGCGCCGCCCCAGCCGGTCCGACAGCGGCCCGAAGATCAACTGGCCCAGGGCGAAGCCGAACAGGAACAGGCTCACCGACAGCTCGGTCAGATGCACGCTGGCATCGACGGTCCTCGCCAGCGCCGGAATGGCGGGAAGGTAGGCATCGATCGCCAGCGGCGCAATGGCGGTATTGGCCGCCACCAGCAGGGCAATCCGTCGTGGGGTGATCGGCGACATACGTTTCCTTACGTCGGTAGTCAATCGGGTCGGGCGCACATCATAGCAGGCCCGGACGATTGTCAGGGCGATGCTGCCATATTAGCCAAACTGCAACACATCCCTGCTAGAACCGACCCGATGCCGCACCCAGAGCGGCACGAAAAGAAATCGAATCATCGCAAGGGTCATTCATGAAAACTCTCGATAATCTGTCCGTCCGCGCGACCTGGACGGCCGTGCTGGCCGTCTTCAGCCTCATGGTGCTGAGCGTCGGCGCTCTGGGCCTGTACGCTAATCACTACAGCCGCCAGACCTTCGGCACGCTCGATCAGATTCATGTCGAGCAATCCTCCGCGCTGGACCGGGCCTATATCGACATGCTGCGCGCCCGGGTGGCGATGGATCGTGCCGCCGCCCTTCTCGCCAAACCCTCCTTCGATCGCCCGGGGCCAGTCATCGAACAAGCCAAGACCCTACTCACCGGTGCCAGCCAGGCCTTCGAACACTTTCAGTCCATCCCACCGCAGCCCGGTCAGGCCAAGGCGACCGAGGCGCTCGCCAAACGTTTCCAGTCGCTGCTCAATACCGGCCTCTCCCTGCAGTTGATGAGCCTCGAGGACAGCGACGTCAGCGGTTATCAGTCGGGGCGCTCGCGGGTCAGCGCGATGAGCCAGGCATTCATGGCCAGCGCCGATGACTTTTTCACGACCTCGCGCCAGCGCGGCAACGCCCTGGTCAGTGCCTTCAACGCCATGAGTGTGCTGCTCGACATCGCCATCGCCGGCGCCCTGCTCGTCAGCCTGGTGCTGGGCGGTCTGATGCTGTTCTGGGTGGCCCGTCACGTGACCCGCCCACTGCGCGACCTGCTGGTACACTTCGCGCAGATGCGCGACGGCGATCTTTCCCATCCCGTCGGGGCACGCGGGACCAATGAGATCGGCCGGCTTTTCCTGGGACTCGAGGAGCTGCGACACAACCTGGCGTCGACGGTGAATGGCGTCCGTAACAGCGGCGAGGCGGTGCATGCACGGGTTCGTGACCTCGCCCAGGGAAACGCCGAGCTCTCCGACGACACCGAATGTCAGGCGACCTCGCTGGAAGAGACCGCCACCAGCCTCGATCAGTTGACCACGACTGTCGCCCACAACGCCGACAATGCCAACCGTGCCAGCGACCTGGCCGCCAACACGGCGCACCAGGCGTACGATGGCGGCCGGGTCATGGACGAAATGACCAACACCATGCGCGGTATCGAGGAGGGCTCCCGACGAGTCGGCGAGATCGTCACGCTGATCGACACCATCGCCTTTCAGACCAACATTCTAGCCCTCAACGCCTCGGTGGAAGCGGCCCGGGCCGGCTCACAAGGGCGCGGCTTCGCGGTGGTTGCCGGCGAGGTCCGCAATCTCGCGGGGCGCTCGGCGACCGCTGCCAGCCAGGTTCGCGAACTGATCGATGACTCCGACCAGCGTGTCGAAGCCGGGGTACAACTCGCCGGCCGCGCCGGCCGGACCATGCAGGCGATCGTCGAGGCCATCGGGCAGGTCAGCGAACTTGTCGGCGAGATCGCCAATGCCTCACACGAGCAGAGCCGCGGCCTCGAGCAGGTCAACACCGCGGTCGCCGAGATGGAAAGCGTAACCCTGGGCAATCGGCGCCGCGCCCTGCAGGCCAGCGAGATCGCCCGGACCCTGCAGAGCGATGCGGACCGGCTGCGCGACAGCGTGGCCCGCTTTCGACTTGCCCCCGACTCGACCGCAGCCGATTCGGGGGCTGACATGGACTCCGCCACGACCGTTTTCGCCAGTGCCGCCACTAGACGCCCTGGCGACGAGGCCACATCAGATATAGCGGTCCTGTCAGACGCTTCAGGATCCGCGAGCCAACCAACGCTGGCATGTGACGACGAGGCACAACCGGCCCCCGTCTGATACCCCGCTCCTACACGGCATCGCACCGGATTCAAGGCGGGAAACAAGAAACCGGACTGTCAACAACGAAGAACGAAGCGGTTGCACTGACGATGTCAGCGGTCAGGATAAGACAGAACTGGCCGCTCAGCCGGTGGGCGAGTTCTGCTGCTGCGTCTCGAGCAGCTCGACGAGCGGCTTGAACTCCTCGCGATTGTGCTCGTTCATGCGCATCAGGATGCGATGGGCCTCCAGGATGCGCTGCTGCAGGCCGGACTCGTCCGCCTCCACTGCCGGCAGGTCGTTGAGCCCGCCCGGCTCGGCGATGGGCGCATTGACCAGGGTGAAGTAGCGCGAGAAGCCCATGACGTCGAGCATGCGGCGCACATCGGGGTGGTCGACGACGATGGTCGGCGGATGACTCAGCCGCCCCTTCACCGCCAGCGCCACCTTGGCCAGAAAGCCCAGGGCCGTCGAATCGACGTTGGTCGCCTCGCGCAGGTCCACGATCACCGCCGTCAGCCCCGGCATGTTGGCGAGACGCTGCGCCTCGTTGTCGAGCGTCGCGCAGAGTGTCAGGCGCACGTCGCCGCACAGCTTGAGCACGAACACGCCGGCGTCGAATGCCGCCTTCAGCCGTCCGTCATTGCTTGTCATGGTCGAAACCGCTCAGCGTCATGATGGTCAGGTCGTCGGGGAGCTCTTCCTGGTGGTCGACATCCGTGTCATCCCGGGCCACGTTCAGCCCGGCCCGCAGCCCCTCGATGTCGTCACTCGCCGCGACGCGCCGCTTGAGTTCGTCGAGCCGGGCGCTGAGTGTCTCGCCGGGCAGGCACTCGAGCACACCGTCCGAACACAGCCAGAGGCGGAAGTTCGCGGGCAGGTCAAGCCGATAGGTGGGGTAGGCAAGGCCCGGAAACAAGCCCACCGGCATGCCCTCCCCCTCGAGTACCGTGATCCCGTCATCGTCCTTGAGCAGCGGCATCGGCAGCTGGGCGCCCAGCGAGTAGTGCAGGCAGCGCTCGGTCCGATCCAGCACGCCGACGAACAGCGTCACATGCTTGCCGATCCCGGTGTCCAGCAGCTCGTGGTTGAGGCGCGCCAGCCAGCTGGCCGGCAGGGCCTCGGGCGACTCGCCGTGCCACTCCTGCAGCCAGCGGTTGCACAGGTACTTCAACAGCACCGTGACGAAGGCCGACGATGCCCCGTGCCCCGACACATCGGCGAAATAGAAGGCACTGTAGCGCGCATCGAAGCGCAGAAAATCCAGAAAGTCGCCCGACAGATACAGCGACGGCTCCAGCCAGTAGTCGCAGCGCACGCCGTTGAGCACGAGCGGGGTGGGCGGCAGCATCTTGCGCTGGACATGGCCGCCCGCCTGCTGATCCAGGCGCAGCATGGCCAGATGCGTCTCGAGATTCTCGTTGAGCTCGACCAGCCGCGCCCGATCCCGGGCATGGGCCTCGGCCAGCCGCTGGTGCTCCACGGCCCGAGCCACCAGGCGACGCAGCACGTCACCGTGACGCAGCGGCTCGACGAGGTAGTCGACCAGCCCCGAGTCCACGGCGTGGAGCAGTTCGTCGTCGAGGCGCGACTCGGTCACCACCACCGTGGGGTGGCGCCTGGCCAGCGCCGTCCACTGCCGGCTGGGCACCGCGCGGACATGCGCGACGACCAGTTCGACACTCTCGGGCAGGTCCTCGAGACGCTCGGCCGCGGCCACGGCCAGGAGCCCCGTGCCGAGAGCCTCGGCCAGCGCATCCCGGTCATCACCCGGCAGGTCGAGCAGGCCAATCAAAGTGCGCGGTTTGTCCATGGGTCGGACTCTTACTCGGCGAAATCACCGGATTCGAAATCGAAGTCGTCGGTCGCGAACGGATCCTTGCCGGTCTCGCCATCGTTGACCTCGAAGCGTCGCCGCTGCAGGTACGTATCACGCAGGAAACTGTAGCGGTCACCCTGAATCAGCGCCTCCTCGTCCAGCACGCTGGCCCGGTAGTTGATCACGTCGAGCGCGCGGATCCCGTAGCGGGTGCTGTCCTCCTCGACATAAGTCACGGGGTCGACATACCAGTCCGCCGGCAGGCCACCGGCATGGCGCAGGGTGCGTCCGCCCAGCAGCGGCAGCACCACGTAGGGTCCCTCGCCGACCCCCCACGCCGCCAGGGTCTGGCCGAAGTCCTCCTCGTGCTCGGTCAGCCCGAAGTCGGTCGCCGGGTCGAGAAAACCGGCCAGCCCCAGGGTGGTGTTCATCAGAAAGCGCCCGGAGGCGACCCCGGCATTGGCCCACTTCCACTGCAGCGCGCTGTTGAGGATGGTGCTCACCTCTCCCAGATTGGAGAAGAAGTTGCCGACCCCCTTCTGCACCGGCTGTGGCGTGATGAAGTTGTAGCCCTGCGCCGCCGGCTTGATCGCATAGCGATCCAGCACCTGGTTGAAGGCGAAGACCTTGCGGTTGAACCCTTCCCAGGGGTCCTGCGGGTTGGCGGCGACGTTGCCCTGGCTGGCACAGCCGGCCAGCATCAGTCCCGCTGTCACCCCCAGCATGCCCTTGCCCCATTGTGTCATTCGTTCACCTTGCGTGCGTCTATCTTACGTAATATCACACTGCCGGCACTGTATCCGGCTCCGAAGGAACACACCACCCCCAGCGCGCCATCCGGGAGGTCGTCGTGATGGCGATGCAGGGCGATGATCGACCCGGCCGAGCTGGTGTTGGCGTAGCGGTCGAGGATCACCGGCGCCTCCTCGGGCGCCGGCTCGCGGCCCAGCACGCGACGGGCGATCAGCGCATTCATGTGTCGATTGGCCTGATGCAGCCACAGCCGCGAGAGGGCCTCGCCGCTTATCCCGAGCGACGCCAGGTGCGAGGCGATCAGCTCGGCGACCATCGGGCACACCTCCTTGAAGACGCGCTTGCCCTCCTGGACGAACAGCTTGTCCGCCGCCAGCGGGTCGCTGTCGGTGACCCGGTTGAGAAAGCCGGCATTGTTGCGGATGGCATTGGAGTAGCGGGTCATCAGCCGGGTGCCGAGGATGGCGAAGCGCGTCGGCGACACGGCGACGCTATCAGCCTCGACCACCACGGCGGTGGCGGCATCACCGAAGATAAAGTGGCTGTCACGGTCGCGAAAGTTGAGGTGCGCCGAGCAGATCTCGGGATTGACCACCAGCGCGCGCTGCACGCCGGTGCTGCGCACGGCATTGGCCGCGGCATCGATGGCGAAGGTTGCCGAACTGCAGGCCACGTTCATGTCGTAGGCATGCCCCCCGGCCCCCAGCGCCGCCTGCAGCTCCACCGCGACGGCGGGATAGGCCCGCTCGAGGTTGGAGCAGGCGACGATCACCAGCTCGATGTCCTCGCCGGCGACCCGCGCCCGGTCAAGCGCCTCGCGCGCCGCCGCCAGGCCCATCTCGGCCTGGTGAGAAAGGGCCTCGTCACCGCGCTCGGGCAGTTTCGGCCGCATTCGCGCGGGGTCGAGGATACCCTCGGCATCCATCACGTGGCGGCTGTGAATGCCCGATGCCTTGACGATGAACTCGCTGCTCGAATGCGCCAGCGGTTCGCGTTCACCGCGGGCGATGGCCTCGGCATGATGCTCGTTCTCGCCGTCCACCCAGGCGTTGAAGGCCGCCACCAGGGCGTCGTTGCCGATGGCATGCGGCGGCGTGTAGAGCCCGGTACCGGTAATCACGGCTTGTGTCATTGTGGTCTCCTCGCGACGGCACTGCGCCGCCCTGGAAGCACCCGCTCAGCCCGGGCGCTTTCCGGTGATCTCGGCCCAGTGACGCTCGAGCCGCTTGACGGATACCGGCATGCGCGTACCCAGCTGCTGGGCGAACAGCGACACGCGCAGCTCCTCGATCCACCAGCGAAACTCGAGCAGCGCCGGGTCCTCGTGGCCGCCACGCCGCTCGGCCTCGCGGCGCTGGGTCAGGCGCGATTCGAAATCCTGGACCTCCTGCATCAGCATCTGGTCACGCATGCGCTCCCGCGGTGCCTTCTCCAGACGGATGGCGGCCGCTTCCATGTAGCGCGGATACTCGGCGATCCACTCCCCCGCTTCGCTGATGAAGCCGGGATGCACCAGCCGCTGCAGCTGCGCCTTGAGGTCGTTGTAGACCAGCGCCAGGGACAGGCTGAGATTGCCCTTCATCGCCTTGGTCACCGCAAGATGGCCCTCCAGCGCCCGCTGGACGATCGGCAGCAGCGACTCGCCGTACGCCACCAGGCCGGCACGGCGTTCGTCGATCCGCGCCGCCAGCGCCTCCCGGGAGCGCGGCAGCGGATCGACGGCGATCTCGTGCAGGAAGACGGCCTCCACCACATCGTCGACGAACTGGCGCTTGCTGCCGACCTTGGCGAACAGCAGCGCGCAGCGCTCGATCCCCGGCAGCTGCCGCAGGGCCTTGACCTGATCCGGCAGGCGCTGCATGGCCAGGCGCTTGACGCCCTGCCGGTGCGCCTCGCGGGCCTTGTCGGGGTGCTCGAACAGCTCGACGGCCAGCGCCGCGTCGCGGCGCTCGACCAGCGCCGGGTAGGCCGCGACCCGGATGCCCGCCTGGGTGGTGGTGCGCGACTCGGCCAGCGGCGTCTCGGGCAGATCCTCCAGCGTCTCCGCGGTGTCGCCGGCGACATCCAGCGCCCGGGCGCCGGCCGTCGCCGCCTCGGCGAAGCGCTTCTCGAGGGCCGGCAGGTCCCGACCCTGCCCCAGCACCCGCCCTTCGTGGTCGACCACGCGCAGGTTCATGATCAGGTGCGGCTCGAGCTGATCGGTCCGCCAGTCGTCGGGAGCCAAGCGCAGGCCGGTCTTGACGCGCAGGAACTCACCGAGCGCCTCGGTCAGCGGGATGTCGTCGGGCGTCAGCGACTCCAGTGCCGCATCGACCCAGTCGGGAATCGGCACCACCTGGCGGCGCACCGACTTGGGCAGCGACTTGAGCAGCGCGATGCACTTCTCGCGAAGCAGCCCCGGCACCAGCCATTCCAGCCGATGGCGGGGAAGCTGCGAGAGCATCGCCGCCGGTACGGTCAGCGTCACCCCATCGTCCTCGGCCCCCGGTGCGAAGTGATAGCCGAGCGGGTAACTGACCCCGCCCAGCGTCAGGGTGTCCGGATACTGCGCGGCATTGACCTCATCGGCTTCCCGCGCCATCAGCGCGGCCTTGTCGAGCTTGAGCACGTTCGGGTCGTCCCGCTCCGCCTGGCGCCGCCAGTGCTCGAAGCCCTTGCCGTTGACGATGTCCTCCGGCAGCCGCTGATCGTAGAAATCGAACAGCGTTTCCTCATCGACAAGGATATCACGCTTTCGCGCCCTGTCCTCCAGATCCTCGACCTCGTCGATCAGCGCCCGATTGTGGGCGAAGAACGCGGCCCCGGTGCGATACTCCCCCTCGACCAGAGCCCGGCGGATGAACAGCTCGCGGGCCTGCGCCGGGGCGATGGGGCCGTAATGCACCTTGCGCCGGTTGACGATCGGCAGCCCGAACAGCGTGACCTGCTCGAAGGCCACCACCTGGGCGCGCTTCATCTCCCAGTGCGGTTCGCTGTAGTGGCGCTTGACCAGGTGGCCGGCCAGCGGCTCGATCCACTCCGGCTGGATGCGGGCGACATCGCGGGCGAACAGCCGCGAGGTCTCGACCAGCTCGCCGGCCATCACCCACTTGGGCGACTTCCTGGCCAGCCCCGAGCCGGGGTGGATCACGAACTTGCGGTTGCGCGCGCCGAGATACTCGCGATTCTCGACGAGCTGGCCGAGGTTCGACAGCAGCCCGGCGAGCAGCGCCTGGTGAATCGTCGCATAGGCATGGCGGTGGGCCTCGCGGTCCACCCTGGCCTCGTCGCCCGGCACGCGTGCCGGCAGCTGGCCGGCGGCCGGCACGCTGATGTCCATGTCACGCAGCAGCTGGCGCAGCTGGCGGAAGGTGTCGTGCCACTCGCGCAGGCGCAGGTAGCTCAGGTAATTGTCGCGGCACCAGCGACGCAGCCGGTTGCCGGAAAGCGATTCGCGGGCCGCCTCGAAGCCGTGCCACAGGTTGAGCCAGGCGATGAAATCCGAATCCACATCGTTCCACTGCTGGTGCTTCTGATCGGCGGCCTGGCGCTTGTCCGCCGGGCGCTCGCGCGGGTCCTGGATCGCCAGGGCGCTGACCACCACCAGCACGTCACGCAGGCACGCCTGCTCGGCGCCGGCCAGCACCATGCGTGCCAGGCGCGGATCGATCGGCAGGCGGGCCAGGCGGCGGCCCAGCCGGGTCAGGCGGTTATTCGTATCGACCGCGCCGAGCTCGAAGAGCAGCCGGAACCCGTCCTTGATGAAGCGGGAGTCCGGGGCGTCGACGAAGGGAAACGCCTCGATGTCGCCCAGCTTGAGCGACAGCATCGACAGGATCACCGAGGCCAGGTTGGTGCGCTGGATTTCCGGCTCGGTGTAGGCGGGGCGCCCGAGGTAGTCCTCCTCGCTGTACAGGCGGATGCACACGCCCTCGGCGATACGCCCGCAGCGCCCCTTGCGCTGGTCGGCGCTGGCCTGGCTGACCGGCTCGACGGGCAGGCGCTGTACCTTGGCACGGTAGCTGTAGCGGCTGATGCGCACCAGCCCCGGGTCGATCACGTAACGAATGCCGGGCACGGTCAGCGAGGTCTCGGCCACGTTGGTGGCGAGCACGATGCGCCGACCGGCGTGGGGCTGGAAGACCCGGTTCTGCTCGGCATTGGACAGCCGCGCGTAGAGCGGCAGGATCTCGGTGCCCCGCAGGTCGGCGCGGCGCAGGGTGTCGGCGGTCTCGCGGATCTCGCGCTCGCCGGGCAGGAAGATCAGCACGTCGCGCGGGCCGCTGTACCAGCGCTGCTCGCGCTCGACGGCCTCGATCTCCTCCACCGCGTGCAGGATGCCCTCCTGCAGGGTGCGATCCTCCTCGTCGTCCTCCTCGCGTACCAGCGGGCGATAGCGCACCTCGACCGGGTAGGTGCGCCCGGAAACCTGCACCACCGGCGCCGGCGTGCCGTCGTCGCGGGCGAAATGCCGGGCGAAGCGATCGACGTCGATGGTCGCCGAGGTGATGATGATCTTCAGATCGGGCCGCCGCGCGGTCAGCCGCTTGAGGTAGCCGAGCAGGAAGTCGATGTTGAGGCTGCGCTCGTGCGCCTCGTCGATGATGATCGCCTCGTAGCGGGACAGGTCCGGGTCGTGCTGCGTCTCGGCCAGCAGGATGCCGTCGGTCATCAGCTTGACCAGGGTCGACTCGTTGGTCTGGTCGGTGAAGCGCACCTGGTAGCCGACCTGCTCGCCCAGCGGCACCGCCAGCTCCTCGGCCAGCCGCGAGGCCACCGAGCGCGCCGCCAGCCGCCGCGGCTGGGTGTGGCCGATCAGCCCGCGCCGCCCCAGCCCCAGCTCCAGGCACAGCTTGGGCAGCTGGGTGGTCTTGCCCGAGCCGGTCTCGCCGGCCACCACCACCACCGGATGCTCGCGCAGCGCCGCCAGGATATCCTCGCGCTTCTCCGCCACCGGCAGCGCGGGAGGATAGTCCAGCGTCACCGGCAGCGCGCGACGCCGTTCCAGCCGCGCCCGGGACTCGGCCAGCCGGGCATCGATCTCGCGCAGGGCGCGGTCGATCGGCTTGCCGTCACGGGCGCGCCGGGTCAGCCCCTCGAGGCGCCGGCCCAGGCGGTGGGCATCGCTGAGCAGCACTCCGTCCAGCGCGCGCTGGCGGGTGATCAGGGCCTGTTGACGGGAGAGTGCGGGGTCGGAGGTGGTGGTACTCAAGGCAACCTCATCGAGTGGATCACGACGCGACTTGCCCCGAGAAACCTCGGGGCAAGCCAGTCATTATATCCCTCACGGTCGGGGATGTCCGGGGTCAATCGACAATCCGGCACCCCACCGCCTGGCAGGCCGCCATGGAGCCCAGGCAGTTTTCCACCCGTGTGAAGCCGTGACGCGTCAGCAGGGAGGCGGCGACCGCCGCCCGCTTGCCGCTGCCGCAGAAGGTCACGATCGGCTTGTCCCGCGGCAGCTCATCCAGCCGGTCGGGCAGATAACCGAGATAGACGTGCGTGGCATCGGGCAGGTGGCCGGCCTGGTACTCGTCGATCGCCCGCACGTCGAGCAGCACGAACTCATCCCCCTGGGCGTAGCGCTGCTTGAGCGTCGCGGCCGAGACGGTGGGCACCACGCCGTAGTCGGCGCCACTCGCCTCCCAGGCCGTCATGCCCGGTGTCAGATAGGCCTCGACCCGGTCGTAGCCCAGCCGATACAGCTCGCGCAGCGCCTCCTCGACATCGGCGCCGTCATCCAGGACCAGCCCCAGCGGCGTCTCGTGGCCGACCAGCCAGCCGATGTAGCCCGGCGCAACCGCCGTGGGCATGGACAGGCTGCCGGGGATGTGCGCCCCGCAGAACGCCTCGGGCGTGCGCAGGTCGAGCACCGTCATGCCGTCGTCACGGCGCTCGGCGAAGGCGCCGGGCGGCAGGGCGCGCGGCCGCGGCAGCGCATCGGGCTCGACGCCCCGGTCGTTGAGCGTCTCCATGCGCCGGAAGTAAGGCGGCTGGTAATGGTGCTCCTGGCTCTTGGCGCGAATGAACGCTTCCCGCTCGAGCTGCAGCCGGGGATTGAAGCGCCGCTCGTAGCCCAGGGTGGAGAACTCGCGATCGGCCATGCCGCTGCCGCACACCGACCCCGCCCCATGCGCGGGATAGACCTGGACGCCATCGCCCAGCGGCAGCAGCTTGTCGAAGAGACTGTCGTAGAGCTTTTCCGCCATCTCCTCGCGACGATCCGGGTAGAAGTCGGCGCGACCCACATCGCCGATGAACAGCGTATCTCCCGTGAACACCGCGACCGGCGTGTCAGCGAAGTTCGTGTCGGCCAGGGCCAGGGAGATGCTGTCGAAGGTGTGGCCCGGGGTCTCCAGCACCGTGAGCCGGGCCTTGCCGATAGCGAAGCACTCACCGTCGGCGACCGGCCGGGCATGCTCCACCCGGCCGCCCCGGCCGTGGAAGACCTCGGCCCCGGTCACGGTGGCGAGGCTGCGCGAGCCCACCACGTAATCCTCGTTGCGGTGGGTCTCGAAGACATGGGTGATGTTGGCGCCTTCCCGCCGGGCCACCCGAAGATAGACATCGATGTCCCGACGGGGGTCGATCACCGCGGCCGCGTTGCCGTCGATCACCATGTAGGACAGATGGGCCACGCCTTCTGACTTGATCGTCTCGATACGCATCGGTCACTCCTTGACTCGTCGCCGGGGGCGGACACCACCCCCACCCTGTCGACACTGGTGGCATCGAGGCACGGTTTCAATACCGGCGCGGGCGACCCTCAGGTAGGCGCCGCGCGCTCGTCATCATCGCGCAGCCGGCGGCGCAGCACCTTGCCGACGTTGGTCTTGGGCAACTCGTCGCGAAACTCGATGAACCGGGGCACCTTGTAGGCGGTAAGCTCCCGCTTGCACCAGGTGCGCAGCGTCTCGGCATCGAGCGTGTCCCCGCGCGCGACCACGAACAGCTTGATCGCCTCGCCCGTGGCATCGTCGGGGATGCCGACCGCCGCCACCTCGATCACCTCGGGATGGCCGGCGACCACATCCTCGATCTCGTTGGGATAGACGTTGAAGCCGGAGACGATGATCATGTCCTTCTTGCGATCGACGATGCGGATGTAGCCGTCCTCCTGCAGCACGGCGATATCCCCGGTGCGCACCCAGCCCTGTGCATCCAGGGTCCGTGCGGTGTCCTCCGGCCGATGCCAGTAGCCCTTCATCACCTGCGGCCCGCGGACGCACAGCTCGCCGGGTTCGCCGCGCGGCAGACTGACGCCGTCGGGGTCGATCACCTTGACCGCGGTGCCCGGTACCGGCTTGCCGATCGTGCCCAGCTGAATGGCCGCCGGCGGGTTGAAGGAGACGATCGGCGAGGTCTCGGTCATGCCGTAGCCCTCGGCCACCGGGCAGCCGGTGACCGCCTCCCAGCGCTGGGCGACCGCCCGGGTCAGCGCCATGCCGCCGGAGATGGTCAGCTTGAGCTCGGAGAAGTCCAGGGCACGGAAATCCTCGCGCTGGCACAGCGCATTGAACAGCGTGTTGAGGCCGACGAAGCCGGTGAACGGCTGCGACTTGAGTGTCCTGACGAAGCCGGCGATGTCGCGCGGGTTGGGAATCAGCACGCTGTGATTGCCGGTCTCCATCATGAACAGGCAATTCACCGTGAAGGTGTAGATATGGTAGACGGGCAGCGGTGCGATGACCGTCTCGCACCCCTCGCCCAGCACGTCGCTGATCACCGCGCGCGCCTGAAGCATGTTCGCCACCAGGTTGCCGTGGGTCAGCATGGTGCCCTTGGCGGTACCGGTGGTGCCGCCGGTGTACTGCAGCGCGGCAATGTCGTCGCGCCGGCGCGCCACCGGCCGGTGCGACTGCCGCGCGCCGCGGCCCAGCACATCGCGCAACGTCAGGGCATCCGGCAGATGGTAGCGCGGTACCAGCTTCTTGACGTGCCGCACGGCCAGATTGATCAGCGGCCGCCGCGGAAAGCCGTGCAGGTCGCCCAGCTGGGTCACGACCACGTGGCGAATCTCGGTATCGGCGAGGATGGACTCGAGCTTGGCGGCCATGTTGGCGAGGATGACGATCGCCCGGGCACCGGAATCGGTGAACTGATGGCGCATCTCGCGCTCGGTATAGAGCGGGTTGGTGTTGACCACCACCAGCCCCGCTCGCAGCGCGCCGAACACCGCCACCGGAAACTGCAGCACGTTGGGCAGCTGGATGGCAATGCGGTCCCCCGGCGCCAGGTCCGTCTCGTGCTGGAGCCAGGCGGCGAAGTCGGCCGAGAGGCGATCGAGCTCGCGATAGCTCAGGGTTCGGCCCATGCAACTGAAGGCCGGCCGCTCGGCGAAGCGCGTCACCGAGGCGGCGAAGACATCATTGATCGACGCGTAGTCGTCCTCGCCTTCCAGGGGCGGGCCGGCAAGGATGAAGTCGTTGGCGTGCTGACTCATGGGCGGGTCTCCGCAGGTTCGCTCGACATCGGTCGATACGCTGTCTTGTTGTCGCGACCACCTTAGCGCAGGGTTGACACGCTGTAAAACGACCGATTGAAACTAGCGTTCCACCCCGCAATCTTCCGGGGCATTCGCCGTGGCCGGCCCGTCACTCGCATAACGGGCGACGATCTCGCCGTCACGCCACACCACCAGCTCCCCCGGCTGCATGCGCACCCAGTCCTCGTTGGCGGTAAGCGGCTCGGTGGCCATCACCGACACCACGTCGTGAGGCGTGGTGTGCTCGGCGAAGTCGACGGTCATCTCGGCATCACTGAGCTGGGCGCGGCCGAACGGCGCCCGGCGGGTGATATGCGCCAGCTTGGTCGAACAGTAGCCGAACAGGTAGCGGCCGTCCGAGAGCAGCAGGTTGAACACGCCCAGCGCCCGGAGCTGTTCGCACAAAGCGTGCAGGGTCGCCCAGAGCATCTCGGGATCGCCGGGCGGGTGCGGAAAGCGCCGGCGCAGTTCGCCGAGCAGCCAGCAGAAGGCATGTTCGCTGTCGGTGCCGCCCACCGGCTGATAGAACGCCAGCGGCAGGCCTTCCCAGCCCGCCAGCTGCCCGTTGTGGGCATAGCACCAGGGGCGCCCCCACATCTCGCGGGTGAAGGGGTGGGTGTTGGCCAAGTGCACGCCGCCGACGTTGGCCTGGCGGATGTGGCTGATCACCACCCGGGACTTGATCGGGTAGTCGCAGATCAGCCGCGCGATGGGCGAATCCACCGACGGGTGCGGGTCGCGAAAGTCGCGATACCCCCCTTCCTCGTAGAAGGCGATGCCCCAGCCGTCACGATGCGGTCCGGTGCCGCCGCCGCGCTGCAGGAACCCGGCGAAGCTGAAGCAGATGTCGGTGGGCACATTGGCACTCATGCCCAGCAGTTCACACATGGGGTTCCTCCCGCTTGGCCGGACGCCGCCGCGAGCGCCCGCGACGCCATCCATACACGCCCAGCACCAGAATCAGCAACACTACACCCCACACGCCCCAGGCCAGGGGGTCGTCGCGACGCTCGTGCAGATAGCGCCGCAGCCGGGGCGGCACCGCCTGCCACAGCCCCCGGGCCTCGTCGGGCAGCCCCGCCAGCCAGGCGCTGACCGCGCTCGTCGGCCCACCGGCCGCACCGGCAGTGTCCTCGTCGGCCGTGGCCGACTCCGACGCCAGGGCCTCGGCCTGCCCCGGCGGCCGGTCGAGGCTGACGCCATCGAGTCGGGTAGAGGCCCCGGGATTGAGACGGATCACCGGCAGGGTGACGTGGCGAGTGCGCCCGTCCAGGGTCATGTCCGCCGTCACCGTCAGCGGTACGGACACATCGGCGTCCAGCGCCGGCAAGTCGATGCGCCAGCTCGCCGCCCCGGTCTCGACCACCGGCAGGGAATCGCCCTGAAGCGCTGCCGACAGCTGCGTGTTGTCGACATTCAGCCGCGGGTGCTCGGCACGCAGCAGGACGCGCCTGTCACTCTCGGCAAGCCGCGCATGAATCGGCGGCAGGACATTGACCGCCTGACGGCGCTCGCGCACCAGGGTGTCGTTGCGGGCCACCACCACCAGCCGGGCGTTGCCGGTCACCTGCGGTGGCGGCAGTGCCCCGCGGTAATGATCACCCTCGGCGGCCAGGGCCACCGACTGGCGCAGCGTGCCATCGATGTCGCGCAACTCGGCGCGCAGCGCCAGGGGCGACGCGAGCGCAGCCCCGTCCGGCGTGGTCACGCGGGCCTCGATGGGCGTCTCGAAGCCCTGATAGAGGGTCGCCGGCAGCGGCCCGGTCCGCAGCGCCAGCGGGGAGTCGACGCTCACCCGGCTGTCGGGGCCGACCGGCCCTTCGATGCGCCATTCGCCGGCATCCGGCGACGGCACATGGATGATGTCGAAACGCGGCTGATGCTGCCAGCGGATCGTGTCGGGGTGCACCTCGACCGAGTAACGCTGCCCGTCCGGCGCGACCAGCGTCGGCGCCGGTGCCTCGGGGTCATGGAACAGCAGCGCCGAGAACCCCTCGACCGTGCTGTCGATCGGGAAGCGCCCCCGCGCCAGGGGCACCTGATCCCGCGGGAAGATGCGCTCGATGACGTCCATCAGGGCGCGCAGCAGCGCATCGGGATCCTCGGCCACCGCCGCCAGGCCACCGGTCCGGCGGGCCAGCGTCTCGAGCAGGTCGCGGTCGACGTGGGAGGAGAAGGCGATGGCGTCCACCACGACACCCTCGTCATGAAGCCTCGGGGCGAGCTCCTCGATCAGCCGCCGCCGCGAGGCGGCATCGCGCGCCGCCTTGTCCGCGCCGCCGGGAATGTCGACCATGCCGTCGGTCAGCAGGATCACGTGACGCGGCCCTGACGCCGGGGCGGCAGAGGCCGCCCGACGAATGGCCGCCTCGATGTCGGTATACTGCTGATCCGCGACCAGCGCCGGCTTCAGGGCCAGCGCCTGCTGGCGCCAGGCCTCATCGACCGCCGCCGGCGGCAGCGGGTTGTCGACCTCGCTGCCGAAGGTCCAGAGACCGCCCCGCGCCCCCGAGGGCAGCAGCCCCGCGAACAGCTCCAGGGCACTGCCGCTCAGCCGTTCGGGGTCGTTGTGCTTCATGCTGCCGGAGACATCGAAGACCAGCCGGACATCGGCCTTTCCGGGCGGCGGCGACGCGGGCTCGGCCTGTGCCGACGCGCTCAGCAGCGCCACCGCCAGCGATACCGCCATCAACCATTGCATGCGCCGTCCTCAGCCGACCACCGGCTCCTGGCGGGCCTGCGGCACGTCGCTGCTGCCGCCTCCCGGACGGTTGCCGTCGTCCTCGGGACGCCGCTGCCGACGCCGGAACCAGATCGCCAGCACGGCCCCGGCCGCGGCGCCCAGCGCACAGCCCAGCAGCACCAGCGGCAGGGCCTGGCCCAGCGCCGCCTGGTCCTTCTGCAGGAAGGCGATCCCCGCTACCACGACCGACGGCGCCATGCCATGATAGGTCGACGCCTTGTCCAGCAGAGGCAGCGTGAAGCTGCTGGGCATCCAGATCAGGCCGGCGACCAGACCGGTGATCGCGAACCGCGGCAGGCGTGGCAGCCAGCGTATCGACAGATAGCCGGCACCG